>CANCJF010000096.1 GCA_947378245.1 Bacteroidota bacterium | reverse complement strand
ATCTAATTCTACAAACACATCGGTATCTCTTGTAAAAACCACATTAATGGAAGGGAAAGCTTCTTTGATTTTATTCCCTAATAATAATGACATCTGTAAACAAACTGTCTTTTCATTGGCGGAACTACCATGACAACCAGGGTCTTTTCCACCATGACCTGCATCAATACACACTGTTTTTATGGTTTCATTATCATTTTTTCGTTGCCCATAACCAAAAAATGAGTTAAGTACAATTATTGTAATTATAGCTTTTAACTGAAAGTTATCTGCCAATTTATGAGGTAAAATACTGGTATTTTTATAGTTTTGCATCATTCTAAAAACTGAAATAACAAATTTAGATATATCTATTCGTGAAATTTTCGACTTTACATCAAATTTTCTTCGTTTCATTGTTAATAAACTTTGTTTCCTTGCATGTTTATTGTCAAAAAGATACCATCTACAGTGAAGATAAATCGATGCAAAGTATTGGTAAGTATACAGCTAAGGATTCTATATATAACGATTTAAAAAACAAAAAAGTACATTTATATGGAGATGCAAAACTAGAATATAATGATGTAAAACTTTCTGCATACTACATTATGTTTGATATGGCAAATGAAGAAGTTTTTGCTACTTATAAATTAATGCCAGATAAATCTAGGGTAGGGGAACCATTGATTATTCAAAATGGGGAAGAATTTAGAGCCGGAACATTACGCTTTAATTTAAAATCAAAAAAAGGTCATATTCAAGAAGCTGCAATCAAGCAAGAAGAAATGTATTTACAAATGGCTGTAGCTAAAAGACATCCATCTGAAGAAGTTCATTTTAGAGATGGTATGTTTACAACTTGCGACTTGAGAGAACCTCATTTTCATTTCCATCTATCCAAAGCAGTCATGATACCGAATAAAAAAATAGTATCTAAAAAAATGAATGTCTATCTAAGGGAAATTTCTTTGCCTTTAGGATTGCCTTTTTTAGTAATACCACAATCAAAACCTAAAGATATTAAAAAAGGTAAGGCTGGAATTTTAGTCCCAAAATTTGTTCCAACATCTATTTTTGGAATGGGAATTACCGATTTAGGGTATTATCTTCCAATCAATGATAGTCTTCATACAACTTTTTTAGCAAATGCTTATACGAGCGGGAGTTGGTTGTTATCAAATAACACAGAATACAAGATTAAGTATAAATTCAACGGTCGTTTGAATCTATTATTCCAACAAAATTATCAAACCTTTCCACATAAAAAGTTGGGAGATAAATTTAGCATAAACTGGCAACATGCAAAAGATGCAAAATCTAATCCGTATTGGAACATAAGTTCAAACGTAAATTTTGTATCGGATAACAATAATAAAAATACGGTTAATCCAATCAATCCAAATTATTTCACGAATACAATGAAATCAGATATTAATATCAGTCGAACTTTTCCTAATAAGCCAATTACATTAGGTGTTAAATTAAGTAGTTCCCAAAATACTACGACTAAAATTATGGACATTATTTCTCCGATAATTTCATTGAATGTAACTCGATTTACCCCAACCAAAGTGTTATTTAAAAATCGAATAGGAGGAGAACGTTGGTATGATAAAATCAATATGTCATATCGTTTTGATGGAAAGAACATCTCTACTTTTTCTGATTCATTAATTCGAAATAAAGATTTCAACGGTATTAAAAACAAATTTTTAAATGGTTTTAACCAAGCTGTTACAGTTACTTCATCCATGAAAATTCTTGGTAATACTTGGACATTAACTCCTTCTATCAATTATTCGAATTCATACAACTTTCAACAAACATTGGAAAGATTTGATACATTAACTAAAAAGGTGGTAAGTTCAACTATCCAAAAACAAGGATCTTTCCAAGATGTTAATTTTTCTGTAAGGGCAACTTCTCAATTATATACGTATTATCGATTTGTTGGTAAAAGTAAACCTTTATTACGCCATATTTTGACTCCAAGTTTTGGATATTCATACATTCCTAAAAATCAATTGTATCAGGCTAATTATCTGGATGGAAACAATAAATCTGTTACTTATTCCGTTTTTGAAAAATCCTTGTATAGACAAAGTAGTGCAAATACAGCAAGTCTTTTTACATTTGATTTGATGAATACCTTTGAATTAAAAACAAAGTCAGCCAAAGACACCGTTTCAGGATTCAAAAAGACAAAAATCATTGATGCATTTTCATTAGGCGGTAATTATAATTTCTTAGCAGATTCTATGAAGTTGTCAAACATTTCCCTTAATCTTCGTTTTAGTCCTTGGAGCTTTATAAGTGTGGTTGCAAGTTCAGTGTTTAGTCCATATTCTTGGGACGATGTAACTGGAAAAACAAATAAAGAATTAGCTTATCAACAGGGGCAACAGTTAGGTCGTTTATTAAATTCAAGTATTAATACCACATGGACATTGACCACAACTGCAGGAAGAAGAAAAATTAATGAAAATAAAGAAGCTTTCTCGAACGTATACAACTCCGATATACAGTATTTTACTTTGTATCCAGAACGATTTTTAGATTTTGAAATTCCATGGAAATTTAATTTTACTCACGTGTATTCAATTCAAACAAATACAAATAAAACTGTTTCAAATCCTTTGAATCATACATCTGTTCAAACACTATCTATGACAGGGGATGTAAGTTTCACCAAGAGATGGAAAATATCTGGTATGTCCAATTATGATTTTAAAACGAACAAAATTACCAACTGTAACTTTACATTAACCAGAAATTTACATTGTTGGAATTTATCTTTTTGGGTAACACCAATTGGAACAAACAAAAGTTTCTTATTTAGATTGTATTCTAATGCTACCTTGTTGCAAGATGCAAAATTAGAATTGAGAAAACCACCAAGTATATTCTAATTTCTTATTTTTTAAGCGAAAATAGAATAGAAGTAAAACTTAACAATGTAAGAACTACTCCTGCAACGATAAAGAAAAATCCGTTTTCAACTCCTAAGACTATACCTAAAGGTAGGATAAATGCGCTATAAAACAAAGCTTTTAAGGACTTGTTTTGATTAGATATCCTGCTAAATAATATTAATATAAAACTTAAAATAAATGCTCCAAAAGCAATGTTCCAATATAAATTTAAAGAAGGAGCAAAAATTGATATTACTAGAATTGAGATACCAATTAAAGCAGATGTTTGGCTAATTTTTCCAACTAACGACTTTCTTTTATCGTCTAATAACAAATAGATCAAAGAATATATAAGAATACTAAAAGTGATTTTTAAATAAGTAATCCAATCAAATATACTAATCGTTTTATTGACAAGTAATAAAGAGATAGTAATTAAAATTGCGATAGAGGTAACACAAAGTATTCTAAGTAAACGAACCATTATAATAAATTTAAAGAGTGGATTCTTCTGCTTTTTTCAGTAACGCATACTAAGTTCCACAATGCTCTTGCGCCAACATTCGCATCCCAATCACTCGTGCTATCAGTACCAACTTCGTTTAAATCAAAACCAATAATCTCTTTACCAGCTTCAATTAAACTAAAAAACAAATAATTTATTTCATCTAATTCAAATCCTCCAGAAACGGGAGTTCCCGTATTCGGACATAAATTAGGTTTTAATCCATCTATATCAAAGGAAATATAAACACGTTGTGGAAGTTCTTTTATAATGTCATCTACGATAGATTTCCAATTTCGTCCTTCGAATAGTGATTGTTTTATACTCCAGTCAAAAAATGTAGTGATTTTTGAAGATTCATTAATCAAGTCGATTTCACTTTGTGCGACATCTCTAATACCAACCTGAACAAGTTTTTCTAAATTCGTACAATTCTTTACTGCATTAAACATAATCGAAGCATGAGATTGCTCAAATCCTTCATAAGCATCTCTCAAGTCGGCATGTGCATCAATTTGAAGAATTCCAAAAGGTTTATTTTGACTATCAAATGCCTCGATCAAACCCAATGGTGTAGAATGTTCTCCTCCTAAAACAGCAGGAATTTGACCATTGTTAATTAATACAATCGCCTTTTCTTTTAGATTTTCTTTTAAAGCAGTTTGTGCTTCATGCATTTCTTGAAGTAACAATGAAAATTCAGTAGAATTATTTATAGTTCCACCTTCTTCTAAGAAGCGAATGTATTCCATTCCACGAATACATAAATCGTCATTTATTTTTTTCCATTCTTTTGAAATTGGGGACATAAAAACTTTTGTTTCCCAAGCCTTATCTAGTTGAAAATGATAAAAATCCAATTGGGTAGAAGCATCCAAAATTGCTTGAGGTCCTTCACTAGTTCCTTTTCCATATGAAGCGGTTGCATCCCAAGGAATTGGAGTGATGACAATATTTGCTTCTTCTTGAGTTACAGGAAAACCAAAAATATTCCCATTCGCGATTCCTACACCGTTTGGATCAAAATTTTCATTCATTATTTTTTCAATAGTGATTTAACAAAATTAGGTGTAGCAAAACTACCTGTATGAATATCTGAATTATAATATCGCAATCCTTGAGTTGTAACAAAGTTCTCAATTTCACTTTCTTTATCTACGGATTTCGGATGTGCGGCACCTTTTAATCCATACTGAAAACTCCACATTCCTGTAGGATAGGTTGGTACATAAAATAAAGAAACAGGAGCGTTTTTCTCTCCGAAAATATCTTGTAGAGTATGATTTAATTCAGAAAATGATTTTTCATTGAATTTTGGAGATTCTCCTTGAGCAACTAAAATTCCACCTTCTTTAAGAGCATTGTAGCAATTTGTATAAAAAGAAACAGAGAATAAACCTTCTGCAGGACCTACAGGATCAGAACCATCAACGATGATTAAATCATACGAATTTTCTGGTGCTTCTTTAATGAAAGCAATTCCATCGTCTACTTTTAAATCCAATTTTGGATGATCAAAAGCAGAAGCAATCGTTGGTAAAAATTCTTTACAAGCTTTGATTACTTCACCATCAATTTCTACCATCGTAACTTTTTCTACTCCTTCGTGACGAAGAATTTCACGAACAGTTCCTCCGTCTCCACCACCAATAACAAGGATGTTTTTAGCGTTTCCATGCGTAAACATAGCTGGGTGAGAAATCATTTCGTGGTAATGGAATTCATCTTTGATAGTGGTCATGACCATATCGTCTAATGCCAACATCATTCCATATTTATAGGATTCAATAATTCTAACACGTTGAAATGGAGATTGAACATCGTAGAACACTTCGCCAGTGAAACGTAAAGAAAGAGCTTGGCTTTCGTCTTTATCGGTGAACCATACATTGCGTGTATACATTTCAGGATTAGAACGTTCAGATGCTTTTTCACGCATAGAAGTAATGTCGAAATCATTACGAGTCAATAAATTTACGGAACCTCTTTTCATCTCTAAAGCAGAGTAGTTTTTGGCACCAAAACATTCTTTTAAGAAATCAAAAGAAATCCAAGCATCCATTTCTCCACAAGTAAATAAATCGACAGCAGCATAACCATATTCTGGCCAAGTATGAATCGCTAAATGACTTTCTTGGATTACAACAACACCGGATACTCCATAAGGAGAAAAATGGTGAAATGTAGAATTTATAACTGTGGCACCTGCTTTTTGTGCAGCTCCAACCATGTCGCGTTCGATGTTTGCAACATCATTCATAATATGTGGATCGCAACCCATAAATTCAACAAGAATGTGATTTCCTAAAGCGTGACTCATTTTATTTAATTTTTTATTAATCGTTTTACAAAAATAAGCTTATTGAATTATTAACTTCCTTTTTTGATTAATATTTATGTAATATTTAGATTATTTTTTAATGAACAAAAGTAACTTTTATGTTAAGCGGAGATGATTTTACCGTCTTCCATTTCGATGATTCGGTCACAATTAGCTGCAAACTCTTGATCGTGAGTTACAATAAGAAGTGTTTGTTTAAAGCTATGTGCTAATTCTTTGAAAATATCAAAAACAACAATACTGTTTTTTTTATCCAGATTTCCAGTAGGTTCATCTCCCATGAGAATCAAAGGGTCATTGATTAAAGAACGCGCTATTGCTACACGTTGCTTTTGTCCACCAGATAATTGATTAGGAAGTTTTAGTGCTTCTTTCTCAATACCTAGGATTCTTAATTTTTCCATTGCACGGTGTTCAATTTCCTGTTCGGAAAATTTATTTAATTTCAAACCAGGTAGCATCACGTTTTTCAACACTGAAAATTCATTGAGTAAGTAATGAAACTGAAATACAAACCCAATTTTTTCGTTTCTAACCCTGGCTAGTTCATTCTCCGTTTTATTTTTCATTGAAATCCCGTCTATAAACAATTCACCGCTATAATCGGTATCCATCGTGGAGAGTATGTAAAGTAGGGTAGATTTACCACATCCTGATTTTCCAGTTAATGAAACGAATTCTCCTTTATCAATTTTAAAATTGATATCCTTTAGCACCTGAATTGTTACTGGATCGTGAAATTCTTTCTGAATCAGTTTTGCTTCTAGACTTGGTACAATCATTTTCCACGAATTATAATTACAGGGTCAATTTTACTTGCTTTTCTTGCAGGAAACAAACCTGCTAAATAGGTTGTAGCTATGGAAAATATTCCACCTATCATGTAATAAAATGGGTTATAAGAAACAGGATAGGTTTTTATTGTTGGAAGTGCTGCTGTATTAAATGGGATTTGATCAATGACCGATGTTAATCCAAAACCAAATACTAATCCGAAAAAACCTCCAAAAATCCCTATTGAAAGGGCTATAGTAATAAATATCTTTTTGACATCTTTCCCTGAAAAACCAGTTGCTTTTAAGATTGCAATAGAATCCATTTTTTCATAGATCATCATATTTAGAATGTTGTAAATCCCAAATCCTGCTACAATTAACAAGGTAATACCAACAGCATAGGATATTAATGTTCTAATTGAGCTACCAGTTTCAAATTGAGAATTAGCAGTTTGAATATCGATAGCTTCAACATCAAAGAGTTCGCAGTAATACTTTGCTAATTCAGGAGCTTTTGTTAAATCATGGAGTTTAATCTGTATGTCTGTGATATAATTGCTTGTAACTCCTAATAATTTTTGAGTGGTTTCAACCGAACAATAACTTTGTATTTTATCGATGTCTTGAATTCCTGATTGGAAAAAACCAATCACCTTTAATTTTACCCTTTCTCCTTTACTTGTTGTTACTTGAATTAAATCGCCAATATTAGCCAACATTTTATTTGCAGCGCCTTTCCCTAAAATAATACTATTTGGGACTATGTTTAAATCATTACTATTACCCTCGGTTACATACGTATCGAACGCAAATAGTTTTTGTTCATCTACTACATTAATCCCATTAATTACTCCATTAAGATCCGTTTCGCCTACATTGTAAAATACCTGAGCGGATAATTTGGGAGAAATTCCTAAAACATTCTTATCCGATTTTAATTTTGACATAATCGGAATTGCATTGTAGATACTTAATCGACCACCATTCGGTTTAATTGAGTGAATGAAATTGTATTCTTTAATTGTATCGCTATGAAAATTTACAGGTTGATCTAAAGATGGTTTTATTTCATTGAAAAGTCGAATGTGAGGAGTTCTATTTAATATCAAACCATCCAATAATTCATTTAGTCCATTCATAAATCCCAATAAGGTAATGAACATCGTAATACTAAATGTCACCCCAATAGCAGCAACCAACGTTTGTTTCCAACGGGCTAACAATAATGATTTTGCTATTTCAAATCCTAGATTAATTTTCATTTGGGATTATTATTTCTTCATTACGTTTTAAACCATTTTTTATCTCTACATATTTTAGATCCATTATTCCTGTTTCGATTTTTTTCTTAGATCCATTTTTTAGATATACATAGTAATCATTAAATAAGTACTCACGAGGTATCAATAAAGCTTTTGGGTTTGATTTAATAATAATGTTTGCTTCTAGGGTTAAATTAGGAAAGAGGGTTGCGGGTTGATTTATGAATCTTCCTTCTATAGTAAATGTTTTTGTTTTTTCATTCATAAATAATGAAATCTTAGATACTTTGGCATCAAATACTTGTCCTTTGTAACTGTCTAATTTTACTTTAATCAATTGTCCTAGTTTTATTCTGGTAATATCGTATTCATCCACCTGTAATTTTAATATATAATTATTATCACTACCAATTATCGCTATGGGTAACTGTGGAGTTACTAATTCTCCCTCTTTTTTTAAGATAGTAAATACAACGCCATCGATTTCACTTTTGATGTTAAAATCTTTAACCTGTTTATTAGATTGATCAAAATTTCTTTTTCCTAGTTCATCATTCAATTTAAGCTGTTTTTGTAAATCTTCTAGTTGAAGTAGTAGTGACGTATAATTTGCTTTTGAACTAAATGCCATTACTTCAAAATTTTCGAAATCATTTTCAGAAATTACATTATTCTCCACTAATACTTTTTTTCGATTTAATTGAATCGAGTCATTCTTCCATTTTAACTTTGAAGTATTAATTGAGAATTTTAATTCTTTGATCTTGTTTTTGTTTTGCTTTATATCTGAAAAATCACGATTCAACTCAGCACTTTTTAAAGCGATAAGACCTCCATCATTTGCAATTTCAACTATTACCTGTCCTTTCCTAATTTGATCTCCTTCTTCAATTTTTATTTTGTGAATGTATCCACTAACTAATGAAACCAATTGATACTGATTATTACTCTCTATATTACCAGATGCGTATACCGTTTCGTTTATTTTCCTTTCGACTACTTTCGATGAAAGGGGAGCGTGCCCACAACTACTAAATGTTAATATTACAGAGGATATAAGAAATGATTTTAGCATGATATTACGAATTAATGGACTAATTTAAGAATTGTAAAATAGAATAAATAGGATAAATGTCATAAAAAACAAAAGAGGCTGTCTCAAATGAAACAGCCTCTTCAGAATTAAGCTTAATTTTATTTAAACATAAAAGATACTCTTCTATTATGAGCTCTTCCATCTTTTGTTTTGTTTTCGTCTTTTGGTTGGGCAGATCCAAAACCTTTCACTTTAATTCGAGATAAACTAACACCTTTATTAACTAAATATTTTTCTACCGATTTAGCTCTCTTTTCAGATAAGATTAAGTTTTTACAAACATCACCAGTTTGGTCAGCATGTCCTTCAATTTCTAAAATGAAATTAGGATTTGATTTCATAACTTCAACCACTTTGTCAAGGTTTGAATTAGCATTTGAAAGTGTAGATTTACCAACTTCAAATTGAACATCTTTTAAACCTAATTCTGCTGCAGTTTTTGGACATGGTAAAGAACTCATGTTTTTACCAATATTTGCAGATGTGCTTGCGTCACTATTTCCGTTTTCAGAACCTTCAGTAATTTCCTTTTCGGTTGTTGCAGATTTCTTAATATCCATTTCTTCAATTAAGTTTTGAGCACCATAACACTTATCGATAATCCATAATACGTAACGAATATCACAAACAATTGTACGTTGAATGTTTGGTTCGAAATAGATATCACCAGACATAGCCTCCCAGTTACCATCAAAAGCAACACCAATTAATTCACCGTTTGCATTCATACAAGGAGAGCCAGAGTTACCACCTGTAATATCATTGTTCGTTAAGAAGTTGACAGTTAAGTCTCCTTTATTATTTGCGTATCTTCCGTAATCTTTATTTTTCCATAATTCTTTCATTACTGGATCTACATTAAATTCAGGGTTTGTTGGATCTTCTTTTTCCATAACACCATTCAAAGTAGTTTGATAGTCGAAGAATGCAGCATCTTTTGGTGCATATGGTAAAACGTTACCATAAGTAACTCTTAATGTTGAATTAGCATTTGGAGCATAAAATTTATTTAAATCCATAGCTCTTACACCTTTTACGAAAAGTCTATTAGCGCGTTGTATTTTTACTTGAGCTTCTTTAATTGCTTTCTTACTCATAGTTGCCATAAAAGCATCATCAATATCTGAAACTAATACAAAAAGCGGATCTTTAAGTAATTTTTTCAATGAAAATTCTTTAGCGAATTCTAAATATCTTTCTTTGTTAGTAAAGATTGATTTTTTCGTGATTTTAGCTAAGTATTTATCAATTTTTTTAATTCCCTTCTCATTTAACATTTTAGCTAAAGCACCTTTTTGAGCGTTTGGAATGTCTTTTAGGTACATTTTATATACTTCAGATAAAGTTTCTAATTCGATATCTAAGTTGTTGTTTTTGAAAAATTCTTTCCAACGATCTTTAGCTACTTTTTGCAATTGAGCCGCTTGATCTTTTTTTCCTGCAGCTTCAAGAGAGGCGATGTTTTTGTAGATTAATACATTTGAGTTAATGTCTACTTGGTTTAAGAATTCTCCGTAATACACTTTTGTGAAAATTACTGAATTTGTAGCTCTGTAAGAATCTTCTATATCAGCAAGAATATTTGCATATTCAGCTTCACCTTTTGTGAAAGCATTGAAATTGTTTTCAATGTCTCTTTTCTTATCAGCAACTTTATTGTTTTTTAATTGAGCAGTTTGTCCAATAAAGTATTTCCAGTAGTTAGCAACTTGTGCATATTTAGAAGAGTAATTCAAACGAATTTTAACATTTTGATCCATGTGTTTCTTCATAATTTGAAGTTTTTTTGCACGGATATCAACGATTTTAGGTTGCTCTAATTTAATTGCTTGTTCAACACCAAATGAAGTTAAGAAACGATTTGTTCTACCAGGATAACCCATTACCATTGCATAATCATTCTTTTTAATTCCATCTAATGAAATTGGTAAACTATGTTTAGGAGTATAAGGTACATTGTTTGCATCAAAACCTGCAGGTTTATTATCCGCTCCAGCATATATTCTAAACATAGAAAAATCAGCTGTATGACGCGGCCACATCCAGTTGTCAGTATCTCCACCAAACTTCCCAGAAGATTGAGGAGGCGTTCCTACCAAACGAACATCTTTGAATGTTTCTTTTACAAATAAATAGAATTCATTTCCAGAATAAAAATCTTTAATGAAGGCTTCATAATGAGTTCCTTCAACAGCTTCTTTTTCTAATACTTTTGTTATTTCAGAAATTTTTGCAGCACGTTGTTCTGCTGTCATTGATTCATTTAATTCTTTTTGAATTAATGAAGTTACGTCTTCAATACGAACAATAAATGTTGCTGTTAATCCAGGAACTGCAATTTCTTCTGAATTATTTTTAGCCCAAAATCCTTTATCTAAGTAGTTTTTTTCAGGTGTTGAAGCATCAGCAATTGCATCATACCCACAGTGGTGGTTTGTCAATACTAATCCTTTTTTAGAAATTACTTCACCTGTACAAAACCCTCCAAAAGAGATAACAGCATCTTTTAATGAAGAATGGTTAATAGAATAAATTTGCTCTTGTGTCAATTTAAGTCCATGTTTTTTCATGTCTTCAAAGTTTCTTCCAAGCATAAATGGAAGCCACATACCTTCGTCTGCTCTTGAAAACAAACTCGTACAAAGCACTGTTACAAGTACAAAAAGTTTCATTTTTCTCATAATCAATTAGTTTTTTGTTATCCTACTGAAAGGGCTAAATTATTAAATAGTTATAGGGGTTAAAATTAAT
>CANCJF010000095.1 GCA_947378245.1 Bacteroidota bacterium | reverse complement strand
TATCTAAGATTATTTTTCTATCTTTGCAAACTATTATTAATAACGTAAAACATACATTTATGAATTCTTACGAAACTGTTTTCATCCTAACTCCCGTTTTGTCTGATGATCAGGCAAAGGAAGCAGTGCAAAAATTCGAAAGTGAAATCGCTAATTTAGGCGGTAAACTTAAGCACAGCGAAAAATGGGGCTTGAAAAAATTAGCTTACCCAATCCAGAAAAAAACTACAGGATTTTATTTCTTGTTAGAGTTTGAAGGACCAGGAGCTTTAATCAATGATCTTGAAGTAGCATTTAAACGTGATGAGCGTGTAATGCGTTTCTTAACTGTTAAGATGGATGTAAATCATTTAGCTTATGCAGAGAAAAGAAGAGCTAAAATGGGTCAAGCAAAAGCAACTAACGTAGAGGCTTAATTTTATTAACACTAAAAAAACGAAGAAAATGTCACAAAACGATATTCGCTATTTAACGCCGATTAACATCGACATTAAAAAACAAAAATACTGTCGCTTTAAGAAAAGTGGTATTAAGTTCATCGATCACAAAGATCCTGCTTTCTTATTGAAATTAGTGAATGAGCAAGGTAAAATTTTACCAAGACGTATTACAGGTACTTCTGCTAAATACCAATCACGAGTTAACAAAGCAATTAAAAGAGCACGTCATATAGCAATTTTGCCATATGTTGCGGATATGCTTAAATAAGAACTTTTTTACAAAACTTAAACGAACAGTAAAATGGAAATTATCTTAAAGAAAAACATAGATAAATTAGGATACAAAGACGAAACTGTAACTGTAAAAAACGGATACGGACGTAACTTTTTGATTCCTCAAGGATATGCAATTTTAGCAACTCCTTCAAACAAAAAATCACACGCTGAAACATTGAAACAACGTGCACACAAAGAAACTAAGATTCTTGCTGAAGCTGAAGCAGTTGCTGCTAAATTAGCTGATGTAACTATAAAAATCGCTACTAAAGTTGGTGAAAATGGTAAAATCTTTGGTTCTGTGAACACAGTTCAAATTGCTGAAGCTTTACGTGCTCAAGGATTTGATATTGATAGAAAATCTATTAAAATTAAAGAAGAGCAAATCAAAGAAATCGGTACTTACGAAGCTGAAGCTAACCTTCATAAAGGTGTAAGACCAACTTTCAAATTTGAAGTTGTAGGAGAATAATAATTCTTCATTCTAACATAATAAAGGCTATCCATTTGGGTAGCCTTTTTTTGTGGGGGTTTCGACTTCGCTCAACCTGACACAAAAAGAAGTTCGCCCAATCTGACACAAAAAAAGATACGATCAACCTGATTAAAAAAGATACGATCAATTTGATACAAAGGAAATAAATAAACTTTTTTTGTCTGTTTGATCGAAGTCTAAGACCAAAAAAAAGACCTTAAACTTTCGTCTAAGGTCTTTTGTATAATGTCTAACAGTCTTAAATGTTATTCATGAATCCATTTGTCGTTTCTCATTTCGCCGAGAATAGTGACATTTTTACTTTTACTATAGTCTTCAGCTGCAATTAACATCTGTTCTCTAGTGTCTCTTCGTATACGAATACCTCCAGACCCTGAGTTTTTAACTTCTATATAAAATCCATCTTTCAATCGCGCTGGTTTTGTAGGCGGACGTCCCATACTTTCAAATTTAAGTTGTAAATATATTTGTTCTAATGAACGAAACTAATATACAACTAATAATTGGGGGAATCTAATAGGGAGTGTGGTTATCAACAAGTTTTAATCTAAATGTTGATAAATAATAAGATTATTAACCAAAGTCATTTGTATTTGTTTGTCGTATAATAACCAAGAAACCAATAAATCAACATGAGATTTAGGGAGGTTTGTATTTGTGTAGATCTGTGACAAGGTATTTTTATGTGCATTTTTGTAAACCATTTCAAGTTCTTCGGTGGTGCCTGGACAACTTGTTAGAGCCTCATATTCATAACCCCATAACTTCTGTACAATCTTATTTGCAATACAAATTGTTTCACCAATACGGAAATAATATTCAAATGTATTTTCGCTGGTTAAGGCTGCTATTTTGGTTGATTTAAGGACGTTCAGAACAAGTAGGAGTCTATTTTTAATTTCAATGACTTCTGAAGAAAAATCAATCGGTGAACTACAATAATTCGTTATAACAATAGTAATATTTTCTAATTCATCTTTAGGATAAACACCAATAATTTTTCCATTATTATTTACTCCAATTATTAATTTTCCTCCATTCGAATTAGCTAGAGAAGTAATTTTTTGAGCGAATTGAACTTCCTCAAAAGAACTTGTAATTCTTTCTAGTTGGTAATTTACATTTAAATCGAATTCCATATTTCCCAAGATTTTATAGCTTGTTCTTTCAACATGGATTCACCATTAAGAATAGAAGCCCCAGCTTGTTTAGCTTGACGTAAAAATAATGTTTCGGTAGGGTTGTAAATCAGATCAACTACGAGGTGTTCAGATGTTAAATACTGAAATGGAAATTCTGGTGATTCATTTATGTTTGGAAATGTACCAACGGGTGTTGTGTTCACGATTAACTTACAAGCACGCAACATATGTACATTCAAATCTAAATACGAAAATTCATTCGAATTCGAAGGAGTTCTCGAAATGTAAAGCACATCAATTCCTATGTTTTTTAACACATAAGCGACAGCTTTTGAAGCACCTCCAGTACCGAGAATTAATGCTTTTTCATGTAAATTTGTAAGGAATGGCTTGATAGATTGTTGGAATCCAAATGCATCTGTATTAAATCCAATTCTTTTTCCTTGAACTATTTTAACTGTATTTACAGCGCCAATTTCTTTTGCTTCTGGACTAAGTTCATCTAAGAAAGTAATGATCGCTTCTTTATAAGGAATCGTCACATTAAAACCTGTTAAACCGTCTAAATCAAAAACTGATTTTACTTCCTTAACAGTTTCAATTTCAAAATTAGAATACGAAGCATCCAACTGATTAGCTTCAAAATAAGCTTCAAAAAAAGGTTTAGAAAACGAATGTCCTAATGATTTTCCAAGAAGTCCTAATTTAAGCATTTTTGGCTCCCATTTTAGATTTCAAGAAACTTAAAATCATAGGAAATACAGAGATAAAAATAATTCCCAAACATACTAAATCGATGTGTTTACGAATCCATTCTACCTCCCCAAGCATATAGCCAGCAAGGGTCAAACTGAAAATCCATAAGAAACCTCCCAAAATGTCGAACATCAAATATTTTCGATAATTCATTTTTCCAATTCCAGCTGCAAAAGGAGCAAATGTTCTTACGAATGGAACAAAACGCGCCATAATGATTGCTTTGATCCCGTTTTTCTCAAAGAATACTTCAGTACTTTCAAGATGTTTCATTTTAACGATTGGATTGCCACGAAACTTTACATTGAAAATCTTTAGTCCTATCGTTCTTCCAATCCAATAATTACAATTATCTCCAAGTACTGCAGCTAGAAAAAGCAACCCTAATAATGCCCCTAAATTCAATTCACCTGAAGCAGCAAACAATCCTGCGGTAAATAACAAGGAGTCACCTGGTAGAAAAGGCATGGCTACAAGCCCTGTTTCGATAAAAATCACTAGAAATAAAATAATATATATCGCAGTATCGTAATTAGCAAAAAGCCATACAAAATCAAGATGTAAAATGTGTTTAAAAAGTTCAATCATGTTTTTTTGGTTTAAAGTGTAAATATACTAATTTGGAGAAGAAAGTGGAAAGATAAACCCCCAAAGATGGAAGTCTAACTTTTAGGAAGTTAATTTCATTACAATGTCTTTTATTGAAGAAATTTCTTTCACATGTTCGATTGATGGTCCTGCGCACCAAACTGTTTTATAGGTCGCGCTAAACGCTGCCTTTTCTAAACTCTTCATTCCACGATAAAAAGTAAGTGCTTTGAACCATTTTTTGAATCGTTTATTTTTATTAAGTAATCGTTCTAAAAAATTTTGAGAAGTTCCTATTTTCGCAACGTAAGGGGTGTTGATGACTGTACAAGGTGTCCCGGATAATTTGGTTGACATGATAATATCTTTTGCTCCAAAGTCCACACATGCTTGTTTGTATTCTTGAGAGACATCTGATTCTTGGGAAGCAATAAAAACACTTCCTATGGATACACCAGAAACACCTAGGTCTAGAATTTTTTGATATTCTTCATGACTACCAATACCTCCAGCAGAAATTACTGGGATTTCACATGTCTTTAGCAATTCAGGAATGAGTGTCTGATAGGAAATTTTTCCTGCATGACCACCAGCTTCTTTGTTCACAGCTATCACTGCATCAGCTCCAAGTTTTTCAACTTTTTTCGCATATGTTACATCAGTCACATCACAGAAAACCTTGATTCCAACTTTGTGTGCACGTTGGATCACGTATTCAGGAGAACCCAAGGAAGTGATGATAAAAGCAATTTTTTCTTCACAACAAATTTCGAGTTGATCTTTATAAAGAAAATTAGAAGCATTGACGATTAGATTTATTCCAAAAGGTCCATCTACTTGTTTTTTGACAGACTGGATAGCACTTCGTAATTCTTCTTTTGTTCGATAATTCATTGCTGGAATCGCACCAGTTATCCCTGCTTTTATCCCTTCTATAATCATCTTTGTATTTGACACTAAAAACATGGGTGCCATGATGATGGGATACTTAATATTCAATAGATTGGTTAGACTGTTTCTTGAATTTTCCATGAAAGAATTTTATTAAAGATAGAGAAAATAAAAATGTTAGATTGAAATTTAAACGTAATAGAAATGAATTTAACAACAAATGAATTAGTATTACTACTAATTAACCCATATAAAATTGATTTTTTTCATTCAAAATAAAAACATAAAACCATTTTTATATTTATCTCGGGATTGTATGAATAAGTTTGAAAATGTTATTTTTATGAGAAATTTAAACCTAGGAAATTTGAAACTTAAGTTGTTTTTATTCTATTTTACCACTCCTTTTATTTTAATTCTACCGGCAAGTTACAATGGTTACCCATTGGTGTATTCAGATACTGGCACATATTTAAGAAGCGGTATCGAGCTCATTATTCCTCCTGACCGACCTATCATGTATGGTTTATTCATTCAATGCTTTGACCTAAATTTTACACTTTGGCCAGTTATTTATATTCAATCATTTTTTGCTACATTTCTACTTTGGAACATATCAAAGTTTGCTTTTCCTAGTTTCAGTTATTTAAAGTTTATCATCTTACTTTTACCTCTAAGTTTTTTTTCAGGATTAGGCTGGTATGCTAGTCAATTAATGCCTGACATTTTTACATTTATAGCAGTTGGTTCATTACTTCTTTTATTTTTTCAGACAAAGAAATCAATTTTAAAAAATGTGATTTATTCCGTCCTACTAATCCTTTCCATTAATGTTCATTTTTCTAACTTTCCAATTGTGCTCCTCACGCTTTTCGTTTCTTTTTTTATCATTCGATATTATCTAAAGAGTAAACAACGAACAGTGAATTTTGTACTTCCGTTAAGCATATTATTATTCTCATTAATCATTGGCTCACTAACCAATTTAAAAATTGGAAATACTACTAAAATCAATCAAGGAAGTCATGTATATCTAATGGGTAAAATGTTAGATAGTGGTGTTTTAAAATCATTTTTAGATGATAAATGCAAAAATAACAACTATATTTTATGTGCATGTAAAGACTCACTTCCTAAAGATAATCGTGAATTATTATGGGATTATAATGGTCCATTGTACAAACATGGTGGATGGGAAAATAGTTCAAAAGAATACACTAAAATATTAAGAGACATACTAACAAGTCCAAAGCATCTCTCCTTAGTTATTTATAACTCATTTACATCGACATTGACCCAATTATTTCAAAATGATCTTGGTTCAGGAATAATTTCAGAATGGTATCGAGCAGAAGATAGTCCACCTACCATTGAGCTAAAAAAACATTATCAGTTTGAATTAAACCAATATTATCAATCTAGACAAAATAGTAATCTTTGGGGTCAAGAACTGAAAATTGATTCTACCAATTTTATATATAAGGTAATGTTATACCTAAGTATTTTCATCCTCATCCTCCTGTTTTCAATCAAAAAACTAACTGCTCACATAAATGATTCAATCAAAGGTATAATCATTTTTCTATGCGTTTCAGTAGTTTCAAATGCTTTTGTAGTTGCTTCCTTAGCTAATATTTATGATCGACTTCAGGCGAGAATTAGTTGGGTATTTATATTTTCAATACTACTTATTTTTTTAAGCTGCGGTAAAAAAATATTCCTAGAACTACGCAATCTATACACCCCTAATTAATCTATATTCAAATGAAAATTATTACGCTCATTTTTGGTTTTTTAATCATACAAGTTAATACGCAAAGTCAGATTTTTCATAAAAAAAAGAAGAATATTGAAGTCGCCAAAAAAGAAGAAGTCAAAAAGCCAAAGCCGTATAAGGAAGTTATTACAAAAGATGCTAAAACTTCCAAAGGATTATTTACAGTTCATCATGTTGGTACAAAATGGTTGTTAGAAATCAGCGATTCATTACTTGGCAGAGAAATCATGACTGTTACTCGTTTTGCCAAAACTGCAGCCGAATGTGGTAAATATGGAGGGGAAGAAGTCAATAGTCAGGTAGTAAAATGGGAAAAGGGACCTTCCAATAATTTGTTTTTAAAAAACATCACGTATGTTAAATATGCGAGTGATAGTACCAAACCATTAGCAAGAGCAGTTAAAAACAGTAATGTACAACCAATCATTGGTACATTTGATATACTATCGATACGCAAAGACACTTCAGTAGTCATTGATGTTACTGATTACTTCACCTTAGAAAACACGACTTTTGGAATCGATGGTTATACGAAAGACAACTTAAAACTAACCCAATTTCAACGAGACAAGTCGTACATTTCCTCCTTTCGTTCTTTCCCAATTAATACGGAGTTAAAAACGGTAAAAACCTATGAGGTAACGACTTATTCTCCTCAAGGGAATGTAACACCCGTTCCAGCAGGTCGCAATGCAGGGTATTTAACGTTTGAACTAAATACGTCTTTTGTTCTTTTACCAGCGAATCCAATGCGTAAACGTTTGTTTGACCAACGTGTCGGTTTCTTTGGTAATGAAATCGTAGAATTCAATGAAAACAATCAAGAAGCGAGCACAGAAGCATTTGTAACTCGTTGGCGTTTAGAACCAAAAAACGCAGCAGATGCAGCCCTTCAAGCAAAAGGAGAATTAATCGAACCAAAGAAACCAATTGTATACTACATTGACCCTGCAACCCCTGAAAAATGGAGAAAATACATTAAAGCAGGAGTGGATGATTGGAGAGTTGCTTTTGAGCAAGCAGGATGGAAAAATGCGATTCGCGGTGAATATTGGCCCGAAAACGATACTACGATGAGCATGGAAGATGCGCGTTATTCTGTGATCCGTTATTTTGCATCGGATGTACAAAATGCGTATGGACCAAATGTGAACGATCCACGTACCGGAGAAATTTTAGAAAGTCATATTGCTTGGCACCATAACATCATGCGCTTATTACACGATTGGTATTTTATTCAAGCTTCACCTAACGACCCAAGAGCAAGAACTCGTGAATTTGACGATGAATTAATGGGAAGACTGATGCAATTTGTATCTGCTCATGAAGTTGGTCATACCCTTGGCCTACGTCACAATATGGGTGCGAGTTCGGCTACCCCAGTGGAGAAATTACGCGATAAAAACTGGTGTGCAGAACACGGCCACACTTCTTCTATTATGGATTATGCACGTTTTAATTATGTTGCGCAACCAGAAGACAGTGTAAAAGATGTATACCCACGCATTGGAGATTACGACAAATGGGCAATTGAATGGGGATATACCTATTTTAACGATGCCAAAGATGAGCAGGAAGAAAAGGCAAAATTGAATTTACTAACGAAAGAAAAATACAACAATCCTCGTTTGCGATTTGGAACAGAAAACAGCAAAATTGATCCTCGTTACCAAACGGAAGATTTGAGTGACAATGCGATGATAGCTTCTACGTATGGAATTAAGAATTTACAACGTATTCTTCCAAATTTAGTAGATTGGACCAAACAAGATGGTGAATCGTATGCCGAATTAAAAACGATGTATGGTAGGTTAATTCAACAATACACGACTTACATTGGTCACGTTTCTAAAAACATTGGAGGTGTTTATGATAGTCCTAAAACCTATGATATGCAAGGGGATGTTTATGCACCTGTACCAAAAGCGGTTCAGTTAAGTGCTTTGCAATTTATCGACAAACAAGTTTTTCAAACTCCTACTTGGTTACTAAACCAATCTATTCTTGCCAAAATAAAACCAGAAACAGGAATTGAAAGCATTAAAGGACTACAGATGTATGCGTTAAACAGCATACTTTCCGGAAGTAAATTAGTTCGAATCATTGAGTCTAGTTCCCTTTCAAAAGAAAATATGACCTTACAAACCTTATTCGGATTTATTACTGAGAAAACATTTTCTGAATTAAAAGCTGGAAATGCGATTGATGTCTATCGTAGAAATTTACAACGTAATTACGTAGCCCTCTTAGAAAAATTAATTGACCCGAATGCAACTACGTATTTGACAAGTAATGAACCAGGATCTATGTATGGAATGGATTTCAAAATGGTTGATTTGACCATGACGGATGTACCAAGTGTGGTAAGAGCAAATTTGGAAACGTTATTAAAAGATATGCGTACGGCGATTGCTACTGCAAAAGATACGGAAACAAAAATGCATTTGAACGAGATGATAGTAAGAGTGAAAGCAATTTTGGAAAGGGATTTTGAAAAATTGAAGACAGGAAAATAAAGTAGAAAATAAAAAAGAACAAATCCTCCAAACCCAATGCTCACACCGCAAGAATTAAGAAACCTCTTTTTATTTCGTTCCGACATTACCTTTTTAAACTTTGGGTCTTTCGGTTCTTGTCCGAAGCCCATTTTTGAAGAATACCAACGTTGGCAAATGAAACTGGAAGCCGATCCTGTGCAATTTATCACGGTATTAGGGACTCACTATTTAAAAGAAGCCAGAGAAGCACTTGCAGCATACGTTCATTGTCAAGCGGAAGATCTTGTTTTTGTTGTGAATCCTACATTTGCTGTCAATGCCGTTGCTAAAAGCTTAAACCTACAGCCTGGCGATGAAATTCTGACTACCAACATCGAATACGGAGCCTCTGATAGAACGTGGGATTTTGTCTGTGGAGAAACAGGTGCGCGTTATGTACGTCAGCCTATTCAACTTCCAATCGTTTCCAAAGAACAAATCATTGAAGACTTTTTCAAGGGCTTAAGTGATAAAACGAAATTGGTATTTATTAGTCAAATTACCAGCGCAACGGGGTTGATTTTACCTGTAAAAGAAATATGTGCTATCGCGAAAGCCAAAGGAATACTTACGTTTATCGACGGTGCACATGTACCGGGACAAATAGCGTTGAATCTTTCCGAATTAGCGGTTGACTTCTACACTGGTGCTTGTCATAAATGGATGATGGCGCCGAAGGGATGTTCTTTTCTGATGGCCACCAAAGAAGCTCAAAAATTATTGAAACCCTTGGTTGTAAGTTGGGGATATAAAAGTTTGTATCCGTCCGACTCCCTATTTTTAGATCATTTTCAGATGTCGGGAACCCGCGACTTCTCGGCGTTTTTAACTATTAAAAAGTCCATCGAATTCTTACAAGAATATGAATGGGAAAAAGTTAGAGCTGTTTGTCATACGTTATTACTAGAAAATGCTCCAAGGTTTTGCAATTTACTAGGCACGCAGCCACTAGCTCCGTTGACTTCTGAGTTTTTCGCTCAATTATTTAGTATTCCAATTCACACCAAAGAACCGGAGAAATTACATCGTTTATTGGTCGATACCTACCGAATTGAAATCCCTTTAGCTCGTGAAGGCGAAAATGTGTATTTACGATATTCTGTGCAAGGATTTAATTCCCAAGAAGATTTGGATGTTTTGTACGATGCTTTGGTAGATATTATAGAGAAAACGGATTTGATAGCGGTTGGGAAGAAATAAGTGACTTTGTTTATTTTGTTCATTCTGGTAAACAAAAAATAGTAATTTTTGTTTATTCGAGTATACAAAATCGTAATTTTGAAATACAATGAACAATCAACTTTACATCATAGCAGGTTGTAATGGAGCAGGAAAAACAACAGCTTCTTTTACAATACTTCCAGATATTTTGGAATGTAAAGAGTTTATCAATGCAGATGAAATTGCACGAGGACTCTCCCCTTTTCAACCAGATAAAGTTGGAATAGAAGCAGGTAGAATCATGTTGCACCGTATTCAAGAATTGCTTTTTCAAGGTAAAACTTTTGCGTTTGAAACCACCTTAGCTACTAAAAGTTATAAGAACACTATTAAACAGTCTCAATCTTTAGGATACACCGTGACTTTGGTGTTTTTTTCGCTGGACTCCATTGAATTAGCCATTGACCGTGTAAAGACAAGAGTATTAGAAGGCGGACATAACATTCCGGAAGATGTAATCGCGAGAAGGTATCAAAATGGGCTTAAAAATCTATTTGAAATTTACTCGGAAATCGTGGACAATTTAACTATCTTTAATAATTCAAATGGGAAACAAGAGTTAATAGCTGAAAAAGATTCATCGAGTAGCATTAAAATAATAAATATTAAAGCTTATAATTATCTAAATTCAATTTGTCATGAAAAAAGATAAAACTCCGAAAGAATATCCATCCGAAACCAATGATAAAATCATTGCAAGTATGGATTTAGTTTATGAAAAATTGGTAGAGTATAAACGAAAAATCAATAGCGAACTTGTGATTATGCAAGATGGGAAGATTGTGCACGTGAAGCCTTGAAAAACAATCGTTTTTAAATTGAATCGCCGCAGGAAAACATTTCCAGCGAAACCTTAATTTTCAATACTACCCCATCAATTCAAATTCCAAATCAAATCCTTGCAACTGTTTCACAAACTCATTATTCGGGTCGATGCGGATATTTTTAGACGGTAACGTAACTTCCAAATTATCCAAGGGATCGTAAATCACGAATTTCACTGCACAGCGACCTTCGTTTTCCAAGAACAAACGGTTCAAATCTTGAATCATGATTTGGTTAAGTTTCTTGTTGGAAATTTTAAGTTGAATCGTATTTGCTCGCTTTTCTTTTAAGTCGTGCAATAACTCCATGGTTTGAATGACAAACTCAGGATCTTTACGGTGACGAGGAATTTCAAATTTCCCTTTGATAGAAACAAAGGTTCCAGGAACAAAAAACGGTTTGAATTTCAAGTAATTTTCCTTGAATAAGAATAATTTGAACGAATCTGTGTAATCTTCCACGACCATTGTTCCGAATGGCTCGTTGTTTTTCGTCATACGATTCTCGCAATCAGAAATAACGGCTGCAATCAACACTTCTTTATTCAAGTTTTCGTGTGGATTGTTTAACATCGAAACTTGACCGTTGCAAAACGATTCAATCTCCAAACGGAAATCATCTAATGGGTGACCAGAAATGAAAATACCAACGACTTCTTTTTCTTTGCTCAACTTATACATCGATGG
>CANCJF010000094.1 GCA_947378245.1 Bacteroidota bacterium | reverse complement strand
TTCCTTTAAGTAAAACTACTGGGGGGGTTTATTTTATTGCTGAAACAGATTCACTTAGAGAATTTGCAGTTTCTTCAGTTAAATCTTTATTTTCTCCTTTATTTATTTCAAAGGTTGAGAGTCAAAATATTCATGGTTTAGATTATGCTGATTTATTAATTGTAACTCCTACTGAGTTTTATGTTCCTGCAGAAAGATTAGCAAATATTCATCGTTCTTTAGGGGAGAAGGTTCATGTCTTAACCTTAGCTCAAATTTACAATGAATTTTCTTCCGGCAGTGTCGATCCAACAGCGATTAAACTATGTGCAAAAATGTTCTATGAACGATTTAAGCATGATTCAATTAAATCATTAAAAAATCTTTTATTGTTTGGTGATGGTACTTTCGACCCAAAAAATAGAGTTGCTAACAATAATTATTGGGTACCTACTTTTCAGTTTCTCAATTCTGAGGATCATTTGAACGCAATGGTTTCAGATGATTATTTTGGTATTTTATCAGATAATGGGTCTATTTATGCTAAAGATTCAATGGAAATAGGTGTAGGAAGGCTTTTGATTTCATCTTTAAGTATTGCGGATGAGCAAATTGCTAAAATTGAACAATATCTTAAACATGGAATAGTTTCTGATTCAATTTTGTGTTGCGGTACTAGTACTCTAAATTCTTCGTTTGGAGATTGGAGAACCAAATATGTTCAGATAGCAGATGATGAAGAATCAGGAACTTTTGTGAATAATGATGCTGAACCTCAATGGAAATATTCTGAGATGAATCATCCTGAATATAATTCAACTAAAATTTATTTAGATGCTTATAAGCAAGTTTCTATGGGAGGAGGGGAGCGTTATCCTGATGTAAACAAATCTATTGATAATGCAATAAATGAAGGAGCTTTAATTGTAAATTATATTGGTCATGGAGGAGAAGTTGGAGCTGCAGAAGAACGAGTAATTACAGTTCCTCAGATTAATCTTTGGAATAATTTTTCTAAATTGTGTCTATTTGTATCGTCAACGTGCGAGTTTACTAAATATGACGATCCTAGTCGTTTGTCTGCTGGGGAGTGGGTTTCCCTAAATCCAAGAGGGGGAGCGATAGCATTAATGACAACGACAAGGCCTGTTTTCTTTAGTGTTAATACCGTTACCGGGAAAAGTTTTTACAAAAATGTTTTTGAACGAGATGCACAAAATAGACCATTAACTTTTGGTGAAATATTACGTAGGACAAAAAATATGGTTTCTTCCGATGTAAATAAGCATAGCTTTACCTTAATAGGTGATCCAGCATTAAGAATAGCCGTGCCGTTTTATAAAATTGTGTTAGATAGTTTAAATGGAAAACCGATTAATAAAAATATAGATACCATAAAAGCATTGTCTAAAACATCATTAAGTGGTCATATAGAAAACAAATATGGCTTTTTGACACCTTTCAATGGGGAGGTCAACGTTAGGGTATTTGACAAATTTAAGCAACTTCAAACATTAGGTCAAGATGTAACTTCTCCTGTGGTTCATTTTGAAAACAGAGAAAATGTTCTTTTTAAAGGTAGAGCGAATGTTCATCAGGGCAGTTTCAAAGTAAACTTTATAACGCCAAAGGATATAGATTATTCATTTGGGAATGGTAAAATTTCTTTTTATGCCAATGATAGTGTTTCAGATGCGATTGGGTATGATGATAGAGTTGTGATTGGTGGAATTAGAAATGGAAAGATTAATGATACGATTGGCCCTAAAATAAATATGTTTTTAAGTGATAAAAACTTTGTGAGTTCAGGTCTAACCAATGATTCACCTAAATTGATAATTCATTTAGAAGATGAAAGTGGTGTAAATACAATTGGTAATGGGATTGGTCATGATGCAGTAGCAATATTGGATAACGATGTAACTAGGCCAATATTATTAAACAATTATTATGTTTCCGATTTAAACTCTTATCAAAAAGGTAGAATTGTTTTTGATTTTAAAGGATTATCGATGGGTAAACATTTATTAAAAGTAAAAGTTTGGGATGTTTATAATAATCCTTCAGAATCTAGTCTAGAGTTTGTTGTACAAAAAAACAATAATTTTGAATTATTACATGTCTTAAATTATCCTAATCCATTTACATCAAATACTCAATTTTATTTTGAACATAATCAAATATGTAATCAATTACAAACTCAAGTTCAGATTTTTACTGTTTCTGGAGTTTTAGTAAAAACTATTCAAGAGACTATAAATACAACTAGTTTTAGATCTGGTGGACTTAGTTGGGATGGGAGAGATGATTTTGGAGAAAAATTAGCGAAAGGAGTTTATGTTTATCAGATTACAGTTAAAAATTCGGTTGGTGAAATTTCAAAAAAAATCGAAAAATTAGTAATCTTATGATTTGATATAATAAATATCTTTTTTTTACGTTTATATTTGCTCAACAATTAGTTTTATGTTTCGATATTCTATTATTTTTTTGACCACCGCACTTAGTTTTATTTCTTTTGGTCAAAATACTTCAGTGAATCAAAATACTTTGCAATTAAATGCAATAACAACAGCGATGCCGTTTTTAAGTATTAATCCTGACTCTCGTTCTGGAGGTTTAGGAGACGCAGGAACTGCGCTTAGCCCAAATGCAAATTCAGTTTATTGGAATACAGCAGGTGTTAGTTTTTCTAAAAACAAAATGGAAATTGGAGGTTCAATTGTTCCTTGGTTGCGCCAATTAACAAATGATATTAATTTGTATTATATTGCTGGTTACCAGAAATTTAATGAGAGAAATGCTTTAACATTTGCTTTTAGACAATTTACATTAGGAGAAATTACTTACACGAATGATGTTGGGACTATATTACGTCCAGATAAGCCATCTGAACAAGAAGCAGTAATTGGTTATGCATTGAAGTTATCAAACAGATTTAGTTTAGGTGTCAATGGTAAATTTGCTTATTCAAATCTGACAGGTGGTATGATTGTTTCTGGAGCACAAACTAAAGCGGGTGTTGCCGGGGCGGCAGATGTTTCTTTTATGTATCAAAATACTGATTTAAATTTATTTGATAAAACTGGCGAATTGAGATTAGGTGCAACAATTAATAATATTGGGAATAAGATATCGTATTCAAATTTATCTTCAAGCGATTTCTTACCTACTAATTTAAAATTAGGAGCTTCATATCTTTCTAATATGGATCAATATAATAGTATGACAGTTTCGATGGACTTGCAAAAATTGTTAGTGCCTACCCCTCCAAAATTAGATTCTAAAGGAAATATCATTGCAGGACAATCTAATAATGTAGGTGTTATATCTGGGATTTTACAATCTTTTTCAGACGCACCTGGTGCAATAGTATATAATGCGAACAACCAACCAGATTTAGTTGATGGGAAAGCAAAAATTGTTAAAGGTTCGCGCTTGAAAGAAGAATTGAGTGAAATTACAATCTCTGGTGGATTAGAATATAATTATAATAAAGTTTTTGCAGTGCGTGGAGGGTATTTTTTCGAGAGTGCAAACAAAGGAGGGCGTCAATTTTTTACATTTGGAGCAGGTTTGAAATATAATATTATGCAAATTGATATGTCTTATATAGCTCCGGTAACAAAAAATAGTCCGTTAGCAAATACTCTTCGTTTTTCATTGATTTTCACAATTAATTCTAAACAAGAATAAAAATATGTCTTCTTTGAGAATTGGTTATGGAATTGATGTTCATCGTCTAGGTGAGGGTTTTCGATTAGTCATAGGTGGGGTAGAGATACCATCTTCATTTGGAGCAATAGGACATTCAGATGCAGATGTATTGTTACATGCAATTTGTGATGCTTTATTAGGTGCTGCTAATTTACGCGATATTGGGTTTCATTTTTCAGACACAGATCCTCAGTATAAAGGGATTGATAGTAAAGTATTATTAGAACGTGTAGTAGATTTGATTGAAAAAAAAGGGTTTTCGGTTGTAAATATTGATTGTACAGTTATACTGGAAAAACCAAAAGTAAATCCTCATGTTCCTGCTATGCAGCAAATCATTGCTCGAATTTTAAAAGTAACAGAAGAAGAAGTTTCCATTAAAGCTTCTACCCATGAAAAAGTTGATTCATTTGGAGAAGGGAGAGCAATTAAAGCATATGCGTCTTGTTTATTGGAGAAAATAATTGTCAATTGATAATTGTCAATTGTCAATTGTCAATTAAATTCATACTCCACGCTTCAGTCTTTTTTTCAAACCACGGTTTTATAGTTGGCCATATTATAGCGAAGAGTTCAGAATCTCTATAATTATTTAAATCATTTTCAGATTCCCATTTGCTGTGGGTAATGAAAATTTGAGGATTATGAATATCTTGTGTCATAAACATTTCGATGCATCCAGGTTGATTATTCACGTTCAAAGCAACTTGATCGAACAAGATTAAAAAATCTTCAATTTTTTCAGGTTGAAAATGTAGCTTTACAATTCGGTAAATCATAGAAAAAGAGATTCTAAAGTATCTTTTGATCCACGAGGATTAAATTCTACTCGCACAATATCATTAATGCTCATTCCGAATAATGCGGTTGCACTATTTCTTCTGTCTGTAGCTCCTTGGTTTAGTGCGATTTCTAAATAGTTGTTCGAGTTAAAGATTGCTACTTTTTCACCTCTTGGGACATCGGAATAGGAAATTGATATTGTATCGATGAAATATTCTTTTCTTCGGAAGAAAATTGTAAATGGAATTTCTTTGTCAAATTTATCAAAATTTGCTCGCGTGATATTAGTAATTAAATTTCCGAAATGGTCAATGTGAATTACATTTCCTTTAATTACATTTTCCTCAAAAATTGGTTGGAAAGTAATAGCACGTTGAAAATTATCGTGTTTAGAACAAAAGCTGTTAATTTCTATTCCGGAAGCAATTTTACAGGCGGCTGGAACTAAAATGTTTTTTGTAGGAAATTTAAAAATGTTTTTTGAAGAAAGCACATCGTCAATTCTCCAAAAACCTTGATATTCATTGTCCCCGATTAATAAATTAAAAAAACCATTGTCATTTGCTATAAAATAGTGGCCTTTGAATAACATAATCGCTGGATAGGAACTTAAAGAGTCATCTGAAAGATTAATCATAGGTTCACTATTCACTCCCATAATATGCACTGATCCTTTTGGAAAATCTTCAAAACAATTTTGTATTGCAAAAGTTGCTTGTAATACTGAAAAAGATTGTACTTCGTGGGTAATGTCAATAATATGAATTTGATCTATTTGGGATAAAATTGCGCCTTTGATGGAAGCAACATAATGGTCTTTCAAACCCATGTCTGTTGTAAGCGTAATTATTGGCATGTTTAATTATTGATGGATGATTGACAAAAAAAATATAACTTTGGTGTAAAATTAAGATTTATTCTAACAAGAAAGTTCAATTACACATTTTATAAAGAATATTTTTGGAGAAAATTTACACATTAGAAGGGATTAATCCAGTTGACTTTTTTGGAGTTAACAACGTGTATTTACAAATACTTAAACGTTATTATCCTAAATTAAAAATTGTTGCAAGAGGGAATGACCTAACACTCTTAGGAGATGAGGAGGTGGTAGCTCTTTTTGAACGTAAATTGACTCAGCTAATCGAATATTACCATCGATTTAATACCTTGAACGAAAATATTATTGAACAAATCTTATTAGAAGATGAACGTTTAAAACCAGCTTCGCAAGGAGATGAAGTTTTGGTACATGGTAATAACGGTTCAAAAATCAAAGCGAAGACGATAAACCAACAAAAGTTAGTCGCTGAAGCGAATAAAAATGCGATGGTATTTGCAGTTGGACCAGCAGGAACCGGTAAAACATATACGGCGATTGCACTTGCTGTACGCGCATTAAAAGCAAAAGAAGTGAAACGTATAGTGTTGACACGACCAGCAGTAGAAGCAGGGGAAAATCTTGGGTTTTTACCTGGAGATATGAAGGATAAATTGGATCCATATATGATGCCATTATATGATGCTTTACGCGATATGATTCCTCCAGATAAACTGTTGCAAATGATGGAATACGGAGTGATCGAGATTGCACCATTAGCTTTTATGAGAGGGAGAACCTTAGATAATGCATTTGTTATTTTGGACGAGGCACAAAATGCTACTGTGATGCAAATGAAGATGTTTTTAACCCGTATGGGACAAACAGCTCAATTTATCATAACAGGGGATATGTCGCAAACAGATTTACCTTCCAAACAACGTTCCGGCTTATCTTATGCATTGGATGCATTGCGAGGAGTAGAAGGAATAGGGGTTGTTCGCTTAAATCAAAACGATGTGATTCGTCATCCGTTAGTAAAGAAAATTATTGAAGCATTTGAAAAGAAAGAGTCTAGCGATTCAATAGAAAAAGAAAAGAAAAATAATTTATAATTCATAACACATAATTCATAATTCAAAAAATGGGTAATACAATTAGCACCACCAATTATAACTTTCCAGGACAATTAGATGTGTACAAAGGGAAAGTGAGAGACGTTTATACCTTAGAAAATGACATCGTTGTAATGATTGCATCCGATCGTATTTCTGCGTTTGATCACGTGTTACCAAAAGGGATTCCGTTTAAAGGACAAGTGTTAAATCAAATTGCTACTTTGTTTTTGAATGCGACGAAAGATATCGTTCCGAATTGGTTGTTGGCAACTCCAGACCCATCGGTTTCAGTAGGAATTAAATGTGAACCTATTCGTGTGGAAATGGTGATTCGTGGTTATTTGGCTGGTCACGCTGCACGTGAGTATGCTTTAGGCAAACGTGAAGTATGTGGTGTGCAATTACCAGAAGGATTAAAAGAAAACGATCGTTTTCCAGAGCCAATTATTACACCAACATTGAAAGCTGATGCTGGTCACGATGAAGATATTTCAAGAGAGGAAATCATTGCTAATAATTATGTTCCTAAAGATATCTACGAACAATTAGAAGCCTATACACGTGCTTTGTTTCAACGCGGTTCGGAAATGGCGTTAGAAAGAGGTTTGTTGTTGGTGGATACGAAATATGAGTTTGGACTAAAAGATGGTAAAGTAATCTTAATTGATGAGATTCATACACCAGATTCTTCCCGTTATTTCTATGCGGATGGTTACCAAGTAAGACAAGACAAAGGAGAAAATCAAAAACAATTATCGAAAGAATTTTTAAGACAATGGTTGATTGATAATCATTTTCAAGGCTTGGAAGGACAAACAATCCCGGATATGCCAGAAGAATTTGTGCAATTAGTTACCGATCGTTACATTGAACTTTTTGAGAAAATTTCGGGTACTACGTTTGTTAAAGCAGATAATGCGAACATCGAAGCTAGAATTCAAAAAAATGTAGAAGACTATTTGAAGTCACTATAAAAGAATAGTTAAAATTGAAGTAAAAGCCGTGGGAATGATCTCACGGCTTTTTTTTCTGACAAAAATCAGCTTTTTTTCTAATTCCAATCAATCTTTAGTTTTATTCATTTTCAAATCTTTGTAATGTATTAAAACATAATAAAATGGGAACTAAAAGTATGGAAGCAAGTGTTATAAAAGAATCAGAATTTAATCGTTTTGGATTGATAAGTATGATTTTGTTAGTAGTTGGTTGTGTTGGTGGAATTGCTGTTGGATTAGGAGCAATTAAGTATACAGGAACATTAATTTTATGTGTGGTTCCTACAATGACAACGTTAAGTCTGTTGTTAGCAGTTGCTCCAATGAAATGGATTTGGAGATCTGCATTTTTAAGTATGGCAATTGATTTTATTTTGATAATTTACTTTTTGTTTATTGAGAAATAAAAATTGTTTGTAAATAGTTAGTTAGAAACCCAAGATGAAAGTCTTGGGTTTTTTTGTGCACTACGCTTTTGTATGTTACCTTTGAAAGATGAAATTGCTGGTTTTTTTATTTTTCTTGCTTGGGGTAGTAGCCTGTTCTTCGAAAACGGAAAAGGTTGTCACCTTAGATGAGTTAAATGCTCCATCAGAGAAATACCAAGAGGAAGAGAATGCGATTTCTCAAAAACAAGTCGAAATCTGTGATTATGATTCCTTGTCCTTGTTTTCTAAAAGATTCATAGACACCTTGGATATTCCCAAAAAATCAATTCGTCGTATTAAAACAGCGTTATTTCCAGATCGTTTTAACCCGATAAAGTCGGAAAAATGGGTTGGGGTAGACAAAAAGGATTCGTTTGTTTATCAGCATTGGAAATATTCGGATAGCGTTGTTGCTGAAAATACATTTTATAATTACTTAGATAATTTTGGTGCCAAAAAAATAGCTTTGAAGTTTGGAGATAAATACCGTATTAGCGCAAATGCTTTCGTACTTTTACTTCAAGATCGAAGTATGGTTAGCGTAGAGTCGCGAATTGGTATCGATCTAAAAAAAATGACTGCTATTTTAGACACCTTGGGTTTTGGTTCCCAATGGAAATTGGTCCTATTCCAACAAAAAGGAAAAAAGTCGGAATGGTTTGAAAAATTGAACTTAAACAAAAAAAATGAAAGTAGTAAACCGTAGTTACATCACCATTCACCCACGACAAGCGTTTTGGGATTGGGCAAATAAGTATAATACCGAAGTGAAATTTGATGTAGAGGATTCTACGGAAGGTACGGTTTATTTAGTCGAAGAAGATTTTTTTGATTTTGAACCTGTATTAGAGAAAAATTTCAAAAAGATGTTTAAAAACGAATTGTCCAGTATTACGGACGAAGAAGAATATTGGCCAGAAAAATTAACCATCGAGTTGTTTTTAGAATGGTTCGTGATTGATTTTGGATCCATCGTGGTTGATTTAGATAAATCGGATTTACGAAGCGAGTAAGAAGTGACGGGATGTATTTAAAGCATATTAATTTAATCAATTTCAAAAATTACGATCAGGCGGAATTTTCGCTTGAATCAGGAGTGAATTGCTTCGTCGGAAGAAATGGAATTGGGAAAACAAATGTGTTAGATGCAGTACATTACTTAAGTATGTGTAAATCCTATTTGAATCCTATCGATAAGCAAAACATACGATTTGATGAGAAGTTTTTTGTCGTACAAGGTCAGTGGGATGTCGAAGGGGATGAGGTGGAGATTTACTGTGCGGTAAAAGCTGGAGAGAAGAAAGTCGTAAAACGAAATAAGGTTAATTACGAAAAATTAGGCGATCATATTGGTGAATTTCCATCGGTAATTATTTCTCCGTACGACCGAGATTTGATTTCAGAAGGTAGTGAATCGCGACGTCGTTGGGTGGATGGGATAATTTCTCAATTTGACCGGGAATACCTTTATAGTTTAGTGAAGTACAATAAAGTGTTGGATCAACGAAATATGTTGTTAAAACAGTTTTATGAAAATGGGTTCTTTGAACGAGAAAGCATTGAGGTTTGGGACATGCAGTTGGAATTGATAGGGAATGCAATCTATCAAAAACGACTTGCCTTTTTACAAGAATTTATACCAACCTTTCAATATTACTACGAATTTATAGGTAACGAAACCGAACACGTAAAACTGGAATATAAATCCCAATTAAACGATGCTTCTTTTGCAGATTTATTAGTGCAAAATTTGAAAAAAGATTCGTTTTCTGGATATACTAATGCCGGAATTCATAAAGATGATTTTGTGTTTTTAATTAATGACCATTTAGTAAAGAAATTTGGGTCGCAAGGACAGCAAAAATCCTTTGTCATTGCATTACGTTTGGCGCAGTTCGATTGGTTAAAAAAACAATTAAATAAGAAACCGATTTTATTACTCGATGATATTTTTGATAAATTAGATAACCATCGGGTAGAAAAATTAATGAAATTAGTGTCGGATAATGTCTTTGGACAAGTATTGGTCACCGATACCGACAAAGAAAGAGTTGCAACCATTTTTAATCGCATATCCATGGATTACAAGTTGTTTGATATGCGTGAAATTTTAGAAGGATAATATGAACGAAAACAAACGAATTTCCAACCAAAGTACACTTGGCGATGTCATTGATAAATTGATGAAAGCGTATGGCTTAGATGGTCGTATGAAAGAAATGGAAGTCATCAATAAATGGGAAGAGATGATGGGGAGAGCAGTTTCTTCACGTACTAAAAATATCTATATCAAAAACCAAGTTCTGCATTTGACCTTGGATTCTTCCGTAATGCGAGATGAATTAATGCAAGGTAAATCGATAATTATTCAACGCGTAAATGAAACCGCTGGTTGTGCGATGATTCGCGATGTTTGGTTTAGTTAATTTCCTCCAAAAAACGTTAATTACCCAATTTATTTCTAAAAATTCCGTTACTTTTAAAGTACCTAAATAAAAATCTATGTTCAAGAATCTATTTTCAGTATTCCTAGTATTTGTTTCAATTACTTCTTTTTCACAACAAAACAGCTTGTTGAAAGACGCTAAAAAAATCGAAGAAATATACAATTACATCAACTATATGTATGTAGACGATGTAAACTCAAAAGAAGTTACGGAAGCTGCTATTGTTGCTGCGTTGGAAAAATTGGATCCACACTCTGTGTATATTTCCAAAGAAGATGTGGACGATGCGAACCAACAAATAAATGGAAATTTTGTAGGTGTAGGTATTCGTTTTCAGTTATTGAAAGACACATTGATTGTAGTTGCGACGATACCTGGTGGTCCTTCCGAAAAAGTAGGCTTACGTGCAGGAGATAAAATAATCATGGTGGGTGGTGAAAATATTGCCAATGTGAAATTAAAGAATTCCCAAGTACGTGAAAAATTAATGGGAGAATTAGGAACGAAAGTGAAAGTGCTTGTTCTACGTAAAGGGGAAACAACTAATTTATCGTTTGAAATTACACGCGACAAAATCCCTGTGTATTCGGTAGATTGTCATTACATGATTACACCAGAAACTGGTTATTTGAAATTGAATAGTTTTTCACACACTACTACCGATGAAATCAAAGCAAGTTTGGCAGACCTTAGAAAAAAAGGAATGAAGAATCTAATTTTAGATTTGCAAGACAATGGCGGTGGATTAATGTATGCTGCGAAAACAGTAAGCGACGAGTTTTTGACAAAAGATAAATTGGTGGTTTATTCGCAAGGAAAACACCAACCAAGACAAGACATGAACTGTGATGCCAAAGGAGAATTTGAAAAAGGAAAATTGTTGGTACTTGTAAATGAAAATTCCGCATCAGCAAGTGAGATTGTTTCCGGTGCGATTCAAGATTGGGATAGAGGCTTGGTAGTTGGACGTAGAACCTATGGTAAAGGCTTAGTACAACGACCAATAGATTTATCCGATGGTTCTCAAATTCGTTTGACCATTGCACGTTATTACACGCCTTCTGGTCGTAATATCCAAAAGCCATACGAAGGTAATTCGGAGGAATACCATAACGATGTGTTGAAACGTTTGAAACATGGAGAATTAATGAACCAAGACAGCATTAAGTTCCCTGATTCCTTGAAATATAAAACCTTAGTGAAACAACGCACCGTGTATGGTGGTGGTGGTATTATGCCAGATGTATTCGTTCCGTTAGACACAACAGAATTTACTAAATACTTTAGAGCAATATTGGGTACGGGTGGATTTAACACTTTTTCCTTGACCTATGTAAATAAAAACAGAGAAAAATTCAAAGCGAATTATCCTACTTTTGAAACGTATGTTGCAAAATTTAATTGCGATCAAGCATTTATAGATGAGTTCTTTCAATATATTGCGAAAGAACATCCAACGTTGAAATTAGAAGAAAAGGAGTATCCAGAAAGTGAGAAATTGGTTAAGTTATTTTTAAAAGCGATGGTTGCTCAAGATTATTGGGGAAATACAGAGTTTTATAAAATATACAATGAACGTAATGCTATTTTACAAGCTGC
>CANCJF010000093.1 GCA_947378245.1 Bacteroidota bacterium | reverse complement strand
ATACTTTAGATATTTTGCGAAATTTGGTATGAGACATTCATTTACTTTAAAAAGCATGACAAATGATGAAGGAATAATAGTAGGTACAACTGAAAATAAAAGTCTATCAAACATGATATTACCTACAGATTTAAGTATTTACAAAGGTAGTATAGGAGTTTCAGCTGGTACGGAATGGAATTATTATGGAACTTCAACCATGGTTTTTGAATTAGGTTATTACTATGGCGTTAATAATATACATAGAGGAGATGCGCTAGTTGGAAGTGATAGTGATAAAAATAAATCATTGTTTGAAAAACAAGATAAAACAAAATATACTAGCTTAAAAAACACACAAAATCAATTAGCATTTAAAGTTTCATTTTTATTTTAAAATGCAAAGTATTAAAATAATATCACATATTATAGAATGGTTGAAAAACTATGCTATTGAATCTAAACAGAAAGGATATATCATTGGAATATCAGGAGGTATTGATTCTGCACTAACTTCAACCTTATGTGCAATGACAGGATTGGATGTTTTAGTAGTGAATTTACCACTACGTCAACGAAAAGAAGAATATTTAAGGGCCAATAAGCATATTAATCATTTAAAAATAATATTCTCTAACGTAAAATCCTTGGATATTGATTTAACAGAGGTATTTACAACACTTGAAAATAGTTTACCGTCTGAAACAGTTGCAAATAAATTAGTAATGGCAAACACACGTTCAAGATTACGAATGACAACCCTATATGCATTAGGACAAACATCAGGACTTTTAGTAGCAGGAACAGGAAATAAAATTGAAGATTTCGGAGTAGGATTTTTTACTAAATATGGTGATGGTGGAGTAGATGTCAGCCCAATTGCAGACTTAACTAAAACACAAGTAAGAAAATTAGCTAAAGAATTAGATATTTTACAGGAAATTTTAGAAGCTCAACCTACCGATGGTTTATGGGATGAAGATCGTACAGATGAATTACAAATGGGTGCAAGCTATCCTGAATTAGAATGGGCAATGGATTTTAAAGGAGATGAGAAAAATCTAAATAAACGAGAAAAGGAAGTGTTATTTATTTACAGAAAACTAAATAGTATCAATCAACATAAAATGATACCAATTCCTGTCTGTTTAATTCCTAGGGACATAATTTAATCAACTTCTGGAGCTAAACGTAAAACAATCCCATCAATTGAATCTTCTATAGGAATTTGACAACCTAATCGTGAATTAGGTTTAACGAAAAATGCTTGATCTAGCATATCTAATTCAGAATCACTTTGCTCCTCTAAAATTGTATCAGACTCAAGGTAACATTGACATGTAGCACACATTGCCATACCTCCACACTCACCCTTCACAGGTAAATCATAAGATTTACACAACTCCATGATGTTCATATTCATGTCTGTAGGTGCAACTAAATCATGATACACACCTTCACGATCGATTATAGTAACTGTTATATCTTGTGGCATAATGTTATGAAATAAAAAAAGACTATGTACAAATATACATAGTCTTTCAAAATAAAAAGTTATATTAGCTTAGAAATGCCACAAATCGTGTTCAAAATTTCTAAATTCTTCTGTAATTTTTTGAGATTCATATAACGCATCAATACCAGAACGATAAGTATCAATTGTTCGATCAAATGTATTAGATTGTTTATAAATAGTACTATTAAATTGACGTTTTTGGAATAAATCATCAAAACTCATCCATTGTGCATCGTTTTTAGGATTGTAAACATTGTAATTTACAAAAACAAAACGACAGTGAGGAAAATATAACCAAAATAATATTTTTTTACCTTTAATGTTTGTAATCTCTCCTTTATCATTTCTATCAGCATCATAAACAACAGGTGCTAAACCCAAAATACGTACATCAAACTGAGAACGTTCTTTATCAAAAAACCAATCTTCTTTAAGACGATATTCAACTATATCTTCAGACTTATACCAACGTATTTCTGGATCTTCTTGAATTTGTTCCTCAATACCGGTAACCGGATTTTTTCTAGTCAAAGGCTCACCTGTTAATGGATCCGTTTTAACCATTGGAGTTCCATCAGGATTCATTTTATCTTTTTTCTGACCTATTAAACGCAACACATTATCTTTAAAAGTAGTATCAGTTTCATAACTTTTTCCAGGTGCTAATTGAACAGGGTATTTGAACAAATCACCATCAAAAGAACCAATATTATCAGGATTTTCATTATCAAACATCACCAAATCACCTTTCAAAATATGAGTTCTTATCACTGTCCATAAAGACCAACGAGTCGTGTTTTTAACCCAATCCTGATTACCAGTGAATTCATCTAATGGATAATACATTGAATGATTTATTTTTTCACGCATATCAATAGATCTCCATATACGTTTAGAAAACATTACATCTGCTTCACGAACAAATTCATAAGGAACTAAACGTTTAGTAGGAATATGTTCTTGAATGTAGATGCCATCAATTACACCTTCAGCAGGTATATTAACTGGTCCACCATTTATTTCATTTTGAGCATTTATAAATGTCAAAGTAGAAAATACAAAAAACGTAGAAAATATTTTTTTCATAACTTAAATTATTAAGTATTCTAATTCAATGTAACTGTACAGGCCCCAAATTTAGCGCCAGTTTTACCATCAGTATATTTACAAAGGAAAGTAACCATATCACCAGGTTTAGCTTGCTTCAATAAATTAGAAGCGGCTGCATCAATCACATTACCTTGACCTTTGGCTGTACGACCTTTGAAATCCATTTTCCAATCAAGTACGGTAAAATTAATTCCTTGTAAATCAATTGAAGGAGGGAATTTAGCAGATAAACCCATCGCAGATTTAGGGGCAGATTCACCAGTACCTTTACCCGCAAAGTAAATAGCAGCTGGAGGCAACGGTTTAACTTTAAAAGTAAATGAACCAAGGTTAGCAGACTTTTTAGTAACAGTATTAGTTCCTTTAATTGCAATTTCACATGTTTTACCAGGACCAACCGTTGGAGTAGCAATCCAAATTGCACCTTGTTTTTGTATAGAAACGCCAGAACCAATCAAATCACATTGATTAAACCCAGCTGCGGTACCAATTACTTTATTAGCATAACCTTGATATAAAACAGTCATATCAGGCAATGAAATAGAACCTGATGGCTCTTGAATGGTAATTGTATGTTCCCAATCTTTTACTACAGGAGTACCGTTTTTCTTTCGAATCATTACAGTACCTTTTACTTTCATCTCTCCAGAACCACTAGCAGTAACTTTTACCTTTGCTTGTCCGTCTGCCGCAGGTTCTACTTTTCCTCCTCCAGAAGTAACTTTAACTTCTGGTTGTTTATCAGAATCAAAAGCAGCCATCATTACACTAATTTCTACTTCGTCACCTTTAGTAGCTAATAATTGACCATTCGCAAAACCTTGTACTTTGTTGAAAGAAAAATCACCACCTCCAACACGAGAACGTATCAAAGCAATACCATCTGCACGAGCAGTAAGCACTTCTTTCTCTAAGGCAGAAAGGGATGCAATACCTGCAACTTGAGGATTGTGATCCCAAGTTTTTCCAATCCAGTGAACACCTTCAATGTCGTGAACTGTATACTTTTCATTTTTCGCCATCGAAATGTATATTTTACGAACTTCAGCAATTTCATCAGGACTAATCTTACCCTTTTTAAACATAGCATCTACTTGTTTTTCAAGCTCTTTATTGCTTTCAAACTTAATAACATCGACACATTTTAGATTATATTTATTTTCAGGAGTTGAGGCACTTTTAACTAATATTTCAACAATTTCATTTCGGTACTTATTGTATTTTTCCCACAATTCTTTTCCTTTACCTTTAGGTGATTTTACATCTTCATTGATTCCCATTACCATCATTGGTTCATCATATTTATCAGGACCCTGAACGTGACCTAAGTGCATACGAATAGGTTTACATGGTGCTTTCGCTTTATCATAAGGATCATGAATCAAAGCTTCTTCTTCAGGAATACCAGGAGCATTTTTACCATCTTTGGTAATAGCCTCTTGACAAGCCATCATTATGTCTAGCTTACAACCATCTAGGAAAACAATCATTTCTGCCGTTTTATCTTCGATAGCTTTAACATCTTTTAAAAAAGCAGAAGCTTTTTCACTCAAAGCTGCATTTGATTTATCCTGTGCAACTTCTTCTAATTCTTCTTTTTTCTCTTGTCCACGAGCGTACTCATTTTCATTCGCAACTTGAATGTTTTCTTCAATTGCTACGAACGCTTCCAAAATTGATTTAGATACGTTCAAGGCTAAAAGTGCTGTAAGTACTAAGTACATCATACCAACCATCTTCTGCCTTGGGGACTCATTACCACCTCCCATTTTCTTATAGTATTAAAATATTAATAATCTGATAAATTAACGGTGAGAAATTAATCTCTTGTGATAGTCATTGCTTTCAACATATTACCATACACATTATTTAAATCTGTAAGGTTTTTAGAAAGCATCGCCATATTTTCTCTATACAATTTTGTATCTTCAGTTGAAGCAGAAAGATTTTGCATCATTTCGGTAACTTGAGATTGGAATTTCTCAGTTGCTTCTAAGTGAGCTGAAGAACCTTTTAATTGTAATTCATAGACATTATTCAATGCAGCTAAATTTCTAGAAACTTTTTGCATTTGTTCTCCAAATGATTCTCCTTCTTGCGAAGTAGAAGTCATACCAGAGATTGACAAAGATGCTCTTTCATATGCATCAGACAAAGAAGAAACTTTATCAGAAGCAGCCTGTAAGCTAGAAACATAAGAATCAGTTGCTGAAACAGCAGAAGAAATACCTTGAAGAGAACTAGCATTTTCACCTAAACTTCTCATTCCAGATGCTAAACTTTCTAATAATTCAGAATCAATTTTAGCTTCAGCTAACATGACGTCTAATTGTTGTGTTAAACCAGAGCCAGTATTTACAGGTGCTTGATGAGCATGTTTGTCGTGTTCTTTATGTCCTTCTTCAACTAAATCATGTAAATCATCTTCACCATGACCAGGTTCGTGTACCTCAGCTAATTCAGGGTAAACTAAATCCCAGTGATAATCGTGAGGAAGTGGTTCAAATGAGGACATGATAAAAATAGCAACTTCTACAAGAAGTCCAGTAATAAGCATCGCAGAAGCTCCAGGCCAGTGCATGATCTTAAACAATGCACCAAGGATTACAACAGCTGCACCATACCCATAGAAATACTTCATAAAAGTTTTCCATTTCAAACTACCAGGGACCATCCAAAAAATCTTCATAACTATACTTATTAAATTTAACTTAACTATGGAAAATTCTATAAATTGCTTTTTCTTCGTTCAACTTCAAAATTAAACTCCTTATTTAACTGAGTAAACTGTGGTTTTAATTTTTTGTTTGCCTCAAAAAATCAAATTTCTAGAACTTTCAATTATCTACAAATTTGTTATTTATTATTTTAACTCTATCTCATCAATTTCTTCTGCACTACCTTCTTGTAATAGATCTGCTCCACCTCTACCCATATGAGTCATTACATTACGGAATCCGATGTAGGATTTTGCAGTATCTTGATATTCATAAGATCTTGTGGAAGTCATACAATAATAACCTATGTCTTTCCATGATCCTCCACGTAAAACTTTTTGTTTCAATTTAGGAGGATCCCAATCTAAAGCATCGTATCTATAATCAGAGTTAATATCATTTGAAAATTCATACACAGACTCATCAAAAGCAGTTTCACACCATTCAGCGACATTTCCAGCCATGCAATACAAACCAAATCCATTAGGTTGATAAGAATATGCTTTTACAGTATGGAAACCTCCATCCTCTTGGTAACGACCTCTCATTGGTTTGAAGTTTGCTAAGAAACATCCGTAAGAGTTTCTTGTATAAGGTCCTCCCCACGGATACTGAGAACCAGCTAAATCTCCTCGAGCTGCTCTTTCCCATTCAGCTTCTGTTGGTAAACGAAATTCATTTAAATACATATCACCCATTGCAAGCAACCATGAATTTAAAAGATGTGTTCTCCAATTACTAAATGCTCTAGCTTGTGTCCATGTAACACCTACCACTGGATAATTATCATAAGCTGGGTGATGGAAATACATATTTGTCATAGGATCATGAAAAGCATACGTAAAGTCTCTTACCCAACAAAGTGTATCTGGATAAACATTAATCACCTCTTCTATAATAAATCTAGATCTATCAGCATGTCCACGGATTGCATTATTTTGAAGTTTTTTATTTACATGTCCAAGATTTAAATCCATTCCTTGCGGTTCTTCGTTATAAGGATTTGCAGGAGTACTTAACTTACGGTGATTATCAGAAATAGTTTGACCTTGTCCATTAATTCCATTAGGTACAATCTCAACACGTCCTCGTCGTGCAGCTTCACGCAAGTCTAACCAATAGTATTTATACAACAATTTACGTGTATCAATTTCACGTTTTTTGTAGAAGCGTTCATTTGAAGGATAGTACATATCCGCTAAGATTGGAAGCATTTTTTCGTCCTCATAACTGAATTGTTTATCCCAGTTTAAAGAAAAAAGTTCGCGATTTTTAGGTCTATCACTAGCTTCGTAATCAACCATCTCTTTAGAACTTTCATCGAAATAACGTTCTCTATAATTGATATAATCACCAGAAACCTCATCATCAATCAAATCGGTATTTGCATAAATCAATTCTCTGGCTATCGAATCGCGTACATGATTACAAAATTGACGGTACTCATTGTTCGTGATTTCAGTTTGATCCATATAGAATGCCTGAACTGACGCAGCTTTCTTACGAGAATTGTGCAAGAAAGGAACATCTTGATCATCATCACCCATATTAAATGCTCCACCTTTCACGTAGACCATTCCTAATGGAAGCTCCGGTTGATACGTTGGCCTTCCCAAAACTCCAGTTAAGTGACCAGTTCTTGTACTACACGAAGCAAGTACAATACTAAAAAGACCTAAAAAAACTACTTTATTCATTTTACTTTGTTTTAAATTCCGGACATCATTTAACAATCTACAGGATCAAATGCGTTTATGATATAACGGAATTACTAATAAATGGTTACAAAAATCTATATTTTTTTTTTAATTTACAACCATCTCGGATGTTTTGATTTCTCCGAAGGTGGTATTGGTGCAATATATCTATATCTAATTACTAATTCATGAGTACCATTTTTAGATGATAAAATGCTATTTGCATTTATATCAAAAGAGTAGCCAAGCGTTACATTTTTAAGGGGGTAAAAACCTGCAAGCAAACAATAAGTATTTGTAGTTCTTGCTGTTAATCCTGCATAGAACAAATTGGCATGTGAATATTTAATATTAAAATCACCTACATTTTTTATTAAATCACTCATTACAAAAAGTTGAAATTCAAAGTCTCTTTTAGGACCTAATAAATTTACTAATTTATGTCCTACATTAAAGAAATAATGTCTTTCGCTAGTATAGTTCGAGCTATGTATCGTTGGTTTATTTACATGAGTATTTGAAATACCTACATAATACCCTTTAAAACTTTTATAATAAACCCCAAAATTGGCATCCAAGTTAGTCCCTGTACTTGCTTTTGGCAAAGAAGCATCATTATTTGTAGTAGGAGCAATAAAATCAGGTTCAATTCCAAAATTCAACATTCCTAAACCAAGACCAGCATGCATAATTCCAGCCTCACCTATTTGAAAAGGATAAGAATAATTTAACATTAGTCGATTTTGACGTATTGGTCCTATTGCATCATGGTAAAAAGAGACGCCAGCACCACCTATTGCAAATTTATTCAGATTCATCTCAGCATTAAAAACACCTGTGTTTGGTGCACCAGCAATTTTATCCCATTGATTACGATATAGCATAGTACTTGTGAAACCTTCTTCAACTCCAGTCGTTGCAGGATTTACTCTTAATTTATCAAACATAAAATTGGTCATCATAATATCTTGCTGAGCCGACAATGTCTGAGCAACAATGATAAATAATGCACAATAAAGAAGATTTTTAATCATCTTGTATTTTTATGTTTTTCAATTAGTTAAATATAAAAAAAGGTTCAAAAAACCTCATTTTAGGTTGCTAAAGTACGGAAAAAATGTTAGTTTTTCAATGCTAAGACCAAAAAAATGTAGTTTTCAACAATGATTTGTTACTTTTAGAAGAGTGTTAGTATTGTTTTTTTGACAAAAAGTTCTTGTTGAAATCCACAAATTAAATAAAATTAGTTGATGAAATTAACAATTTGACACAAAGAGGTTGAAGAATTCTTCAAAGTTCTAAGTAAGTTTTTGAGCTTGATATAAAAATTTGAACCATCAAGAAGTTTAAAGTATTATGGAAAAAAATTTTAGTCATATATAAGTCGCTTAGGTCTATTGATTTTTGTTATGAAGATTATTTTAATTTTTGATACGTTCTCCACCATAGGTCTGGGATTTCATTTTTAAGTGCAAATTCATAGTCATCTTGATTGCATGGAATTAAGTGATGACGATCATAACGCGTGTGTTCTTTCTTAGGGTGTGGAACTTCCATCCACCAACGTTCAGACTTGTTGCTTTTATAAAAAATGAGGTCGTTTTCGAATGCTTCATGATGCACCATGAATTTTTTGTATTCTGTTTTAGCACATTTAGGAAAGTCACCTTTACGATCTGCAATTCCATCAATAAAATACCATATTAATTGAGCGACCAATTGGTGTGATTCTAAGGCTATTCCTGGGAAAAAATTGAAAATTCCAAATGAAGAAACTTTATCAGAAACACCTGTATATTTTGCAATTTGACAAACTTGTTCCGCGTAGAATCCATTGGGAGAATTATATTCTTTCCCTTTGAAATCACTAGCTTTTAATGCTTTTAAATCAATGTTTAATATATCCGCGTTACGTATCAATGGTTCTGCTTTTCTAAAATCAGCATTAAACTCGCCTAAACGAAGTGTGTCGAAATACAATTTTTCAAAAAGATCCATTTCAGACTGTTTGATAAAAGGAGCTTGTAGCCCAATTACACTATAATTGAATAAAAAAGAAGGAGTAGACATCAAAATTTGACTTAGAAATCCTGAATTATTAATCCCTATTTCTGGGCCTCCAAAGTCCATTTTTGAATCAATAGTTGTGATATTTACAGATTGCTCTAAATTTTTATAACCTTGATAAAGTGGGAAGAGCAGATCTTGTGTACCTCCTATTATCATGGGTATTATATCGTACTTAACTAATTCTTCAGCTACTTGAGATAATGCAAAATAAGTGTCTTCAATTTTTTCTCCTGGTAGTAGATTCCCTAAGTCGTATATTTTTTTCTCCCAATTTGCACTGGGGAACAATTTATAAAATTCTTCCCGAAAACGAGCATCACTTTGACCATGATATTCTTCTGATCCATTTCTAAATTCCGGACAATAAAATAACGCAATACTTCCTTTTTCCATCTCCGGAAAATTTCCGTCTGTATGTGAAAATATATTAGACGCTATCGACTCCTCTTTTATAGCATCGATTTCTATCGGTTGAAAAAAGTAAGAAATATCCATTTGAATGACGAGTTAACCCTTCGACAAGCTCAGGGTGACAATGAGTAATTAAGTTATTTTTTCTTTTTTACAGGTGCTTTTTTAACAGTGGTTGTAGTTGTTTTCTTTGCGAATCTACCTGTTTTTTTAGCTGCTGGCTGCTCTTCATGGAGTTTAACACATTCTTCATACGTTAAATCTTCCCAGTTACCACCCTTAGGTAATTTCACATTGTCTTTTCCAACTTTTAAATAAGCACCCCAACGACCATTTAAAATTTGCATATCCACTTGTTCTGGAAATACTTTTAATATTTTATTGGCATCATCTTCTCTTTTTTGAAGAATCAACTCTTGGGCTCTTTCTAGAGTAACCGTCATTGGATCATCTTCTTTTTTTAAGGAAATGAATGCTTTTCCATGTTGAAGGTAAGGTCCAAATCGACCTACATTTGCTTTTACAATCAGCTCTTCAAATTCGCCTAATGTTCTTGGTAATTTAAATAATTCCAATGCCATTTCAAGTGTCATGGAATCTAAATTCTGACCCGTTCTCAGAGAAGCAAATTGCGGTTTTTCGCCATCTTCTTTTTCATCACCAATTTGAACCATAGGTCCAAATCGACCAATACGTACAATAATTTTCTTTCCAGATTCAGGATGTACTCCTAATTCTCTTTCACCAGTAGCACGATCCGAATTTTCCAAAGTATTTGTAACATTTTCATGAAAAGGACTGTAGAAATCTTGTAACATTTTAGTCCAAACGATTTCTCCTTGTGCAATTTCATCAAATTGTTGTTCAACTTTCGCAGTAAAATGGTAGTCCATTATGCGATCAAAATGTTCGCATAAGAAATCAGTAACCACAATACCTATGTCTGTAGGAAATAATTTATTTTTTTCTTTTCCAGTAATTTCTGATTTTTTCTCTTCCGTAATTTCATTCTTTACTAATTCCACTACGGTATACTCTCTCACCTCCCCTTCTCTTTCTTCTTTTTCAACGTATCCTCTTTTTTGAATTGTAGAAATTGTTGGCGCATACGTAGATGGTCGACCGATACCTAATTCTTCTAATTTTTTCACGAGCGAAGCCTCTACGTACCTTGGAGCTGGCCTAGAGAAACGTTGGGTAGCTTTAATGATAGTACGCTCTAATTTTTCTCCTACAAAGACTTCTGGAAGGAGTTCAGAATTTTCATCTTCTTCCTCATCTAAAGTAGCAGCCAAATACACTTTTAAGAAACCATCAAATTTAATCACCTCCCCTTTTGCATTGAAAACATCTTCTAAGGATTGATTTCCAATTTTAATGGTTGTACGCTCCAATTTCGCGTTACTCATTTGCGAAGCAATCGAACGTTTCCAAATTAGGTCATACAATTTAACCTCATCAGATTCACCAGAAATGGAATGAGCAGCAAAATCAGTAGGTCGAATTGCTTCGTGCGCTTCTTGAGCACCCGCATTTTTGTTTTTATATTTTGTTGGATTGGAATAATCCTCTCCATAAGCACTCAAAATTTCCGCTTTAGCACCATTCAATGCAGTATCAGAGAAATTTACTGAATCAGTTCTCATGTATGTGATTTTCCCGGCCTCGTATAATCGTTGAGCAACAGTCATTGTTCGAGAAACAGAAAAACCTAATTTCAAACTTGCTTCTTGTTGCAACGTAGAAGTTGTAAAAGGAGCAGACGGTGTTTTTGTCGCTGGTTTTGTTTGGACGTCCAAAACAGTAAAAGCAGTGTCACGATACTGCTCTACGAGTGCATGGACCTCTTCGAGGGTTCCGATGTTACGAGCGATGTCTGCTTTTATTTTTTCTTTCCCTTTCGAAAAAACTGCTTGAATTTTATAAAAAGTTTCCGATGCAAAAGCTCGTATTTCTTTTTCACGTTCAACAATTAAACGAACAGCTACAGATTGAACCCTTCCAGCAGATAAGCTAGGACGAACTTTTTTCCATAATACTGGAGAAAGTTCAAAACCAACTAATCGATCTAGAACTCTTCTTGCTTGTTGTGCGTCCACTAAATTGATATCTATATTTCTTGGATTTTCAATCGCTTTTACGATCGCACTTTTCGTGATTTCATTGAAGGTAATTCTTTTGGTTTCTTTTTTTGCGAGACCTAATGTTTCATATAAATGCCAAGAAATAGCTTCTCCTTCGCGGTCCTCATCCGTTGCTAACCAAACCACTTCAGCTTCTTTCGTTAACTTTTTAAGTTCAGCTACTACTGCTTTTTTGTCGGCTGAAACCTCATAATTAGGATGGAAATTATTTTCAATTTCAATTGCCATTCCTTTGGATGCTAAGTCTCTAACGTGACCATAACTAGATTTAACAACAAAATCTTTTCCGAGATACCCTTCAATTGTCTTTGCTTTTGCAGGGGACTCAACTATTACTAAATTCTTAGCCATGTGTTTTTTGCTTTATTATAAATGCGATGCAAAATAAGGTGTTTTAAAATTGAAAAACAAACTGGA
>CANCJF010000092.1 GCA_947378245.1 Bacteroidota bacterium | reverse complement strand
TGCACTATATGAGTATAGTTGCAAACTATTAATTGTAACTATTGAAAGTAGAATAGAAAAAAAACATGAAAATATGAATCTTATTGATATTAATTTAAAGATTTTATATTCATTAAGGAATGATTTTAATTGAATTAAAATAATAATAGGAAAGATTATCAAAGCATATTTAAATGGTAAGATTTTATCTATACATAAAAATAAATCATCTATGATTGACCTAAGAGAACAATAATATAAAAATGTAAAAGTACTAATAATCAATTGCTTTTCAATAGATAAAAACTTAAGTGATAAATGTTTTTGCATAAGAGTTGAATTTAAAACTAAGATTAAACAACAGCATTACAAATCTAACGAATCCGGTGTTTTACAATAATTAATTTTAAATTTATCGATAATATGTAAATCAAACAACCCCTTATGACATGTTATAAAAGCACAATAATTACTTATCCCATTTTTTTCAATCTCGCCTACTAATTTTCCATCAATTTTATGTGAAATGGTTTTGTTATTAAACTCAAAAGAACCGTATCTTCTACCCACCATACCTTTAATCTGTACCAAAGATGCTTTAAATTCTATTTTTTTATTATTTGAAGAATTATACATTGAGTATAATTCTAAACAATTAAAGCAAACCACAACCACAAATAAAGACAATGAATAACAAAATAATAATCTCCATGCTACCAAGATATAATTTCTAAAATTTGAGATAAAATAATGCAGCTGTGTCACAAGAACTAAAAAAGAAAAAAACAATGAAATTAGGAATTTGTTATCATTTAAAAACAACAAATTACACTCTATGAGATTTCTAATTGTTACATAGTAAATTATTGATATAGAAGATATTACATTAGCAACTTTGTCAGTTATCTTAATTTGAAGAAATTTTCTCATTTTATCTAGTTTTTCTCTGCTTCAACCCTCTAAAGTTCGAATAGAATTTATTCCATTACTACTATGCATTAAAACCCAGTGATCCAGAGTGTAAAACTAAACCATCAAATCGACCTATGCGCCCCTCCTAACAAATCCAACACTGTTTTTACAGGGCTAAACGAACCAGAAGGGATTTCTACAAAGATAGTATTCCAATGTGCCATGGAGCCATTCCAAAGTCCTGGTAACTCAGAGAAATAAATGTCTTTCCCTTTGTATTTCTTTTTCACTACAAAATATTTGCTTGGATCAGAGAATTGATTAAGGTCGAACTTCTTTCCTTGTACGTCTTTCGTCACTGCAGCAATCACCACCGGGTTAAAGTGCGTACTTTGTACCATTAAACGGTATTGTTGCCCCTGCATTTTGATTTGAGACTTCTCTACAATTTGTTTGCTGATTGCACCATTTTCTTCTACCCAAAATGGTCCTCCACCCGCTTGTCCTTCGTTACGAACCATTCCACACACTCTAAATGGTCGATTTAAAATAGCAGGGATATCTTCCACTTTTACCGATTCCATTTCTTTTGGAGAAATAAATTGAAAAGTAGTATTCAATTTTATAAGTTCTTCAATAGAAGGTGATTTAATGATTTTAGCGATTTTCTCTTGAAACCAAATCGCCATTCCTCCCAAAAACTTCCACGTTTCATTCATTTCATTCGATTTCTCGTAATGTTGAATGTTGTCAATATTTTTAATAAAAATAACATCGGAATGAATCGCATTTAAGTTTTCAAGTAACGCTCCGTGTCCTGAAGGTCTTGTTAAAATATCCCCAGATTCTAAGACCAAAGGATTTTGCTCAGCGTCAAAAGCGACCGCATCGGTAGCCGGATTTTGATAAGAAAACGAAAGATCAATTTCTTGACCAATAAATTCTTTCAAACCTAAAATTCCTTCTTGAATTTTAGTTTCAAATTGTTCTTTGATAGTATAATGAAATGCTGTATTTTCTTCTTGAACCGACAATCCTTGTAACATTTGTTCTTGGTAAGGATTCAGTACAAAAGGTCCATTTTTATGAAAGGGAATTAAGCCTTTTGGCAAATCTCCAAAGCCCATACCAATATCGGTCAACAAATAACGTACAAATTCATCTAAATTAACGTCTTGACTTTTTATTTTCTTACGAATATCTAAAGGCAGCTTATGGAAAAACGCAAAATCTTCAATGTGATTTAAAAAACGTTCTACTTGACTCGTATTTTCATCGTTTGGACCTTCCAGGAAGTCGAACAAGAACTGAAACATACGTGATCCAGAACCTGAAGCAGGAATAAAAAAGGTAGATTTTGGTGTCGCAGCATCAAATTTATCCATCAGCAACTCTTTCTGCTCTTCTGGAAAAGTAATAACGCCATCCCCAATTTTACAAGGAGAAACTAATTTTAAATCTGGTTGATTCCCGAAAACTTTTTCTCGTTGGGAATCTATGTTTGTTATTTCTGTAGCTGAATTATGCATTCTACGATCCTTTTTTATTAATTTGCACTATGCATTTGTTACGCGAATATATTAATTACATTCGAAAAGCCCAAGGTCGACACCAAATTCATTCACCCTTTGTGTATGATTTTGTAGATTGCTGCTTAAGAATAAACCTTTCAAGCAATTTCCAACAGAAATTCAAGCACTTAAAAAAATCCATCGTAGCGAACAAAACACTTTTACATACGCAAGACTTTGGTGCTGGCTCAAAAAAAATGAAAGAGCAACGTACCGTTTCAGAAACCTACAAAAATGCAAGTTGCAAAGGAACCTATGCCAAATTACTTTATCAGTTGAGTGCACATTATCAACCGAAAAAGATTCTAGAATTAGGTACGAACCTCGGTATTGGAACATTTCATCTACAAAATGGAAATCCATTAGCGAAGATTGTTAGTATTGACGGTTGCAGCGAAACGCAAGAAATCGCAAAAAAGCATGTAGCTTCTAAAAACATACAATACATTACAAACACATTCGACGAGGCATTAAATAACTTAGAATCAAACACTTTCGATCTCATCTATATCGACGGAGACCATCGTGGGGAATCTTTAATCAGATATTTAAATAAATTAAAAGAATTTTGTCATGATGAGACTATTTTTGTACTCGATGACATACGATGGAGCGAGGATATGTTTGAAGCATGGAATAGTTTGAAAAACTCTAGCGATTTTCATTTATCCATGGATCTATTTAAAATGGGAATATTAATACCAAAGAAAGGAAAAGAAAAAGAACACTTTATCATACGTTTAAAAAACGTACTAACTAGTTTATAACATGAAGGTTTACACAAAAAAAGGAGATACAGGAACAACGCAATTAATAGGTGGAACACGTGTTCCAAAACATGCTTTAAGAATTGAATCTTACGGTACTGTTGACGAATTAAACGCTCACATCGGATTGATTCGCGACCAAGAAATTAACTCCGATTATGTTGCACAATTAATTGAAGTGCAAGATCGTTTGTTTACCTTAGGCTCACTGTTAGCAGCAGACCCAGAAACTAACAAAATGAAATTACCTGAAATTTCAGAAGAAGATGTAGTTTATTTAGAAAACTGTATCGATGATATGGATGCTCAACTACCAGAAATGAAGTTTTTTGTACTACCAGGTGGTCATTCCACAGTTTCATATTGCCACATTGCACGATGTGTATGTAGAAGAGCTGAACGCATCACGAACAATTTAAATGAAGTTAGTCAAGTGGATCCTATAATTCTAAAATATTTAAATCGAATGAGTGATTACCTTTTTGTGTTATCACGCAAATTATCTCACGATTTATCAGCTACAGAACAACCTTGGAAACCAAGATATTAACATATTTATTTTGTTGTTCAAAAAATTAACAAATAGATTATCTTTAAAAATTTTGATGTTATCAAAATAAAATTACTTTTGTGCAAAATAATAAACTAACTAAACTAGTATAATATGTATTGGACATTAGAATTAGCATCCTACTTAGAAGATGCGCCTTGGCCAGCATCTAAAGACGAATTAATTGATTTCGCAATTCGTCACGGGGCTCCATTAGAAGTTGTAGAAAACTTACAAGACTTAGAAGACGAAGGCGATGTTTACGAAAGTATTGAAGAAATTTGGCCTGATTATCCTTCGAAGGATGACTTTCTATTCAACGAAGACGAATATTAATTGAATAAATTATAAAAATCTAACTTATAATTTATTCAATAAAAAATCCCGAATCAAAAAAATGATTCGGGATTTTTTTATTTGTTAAAATCGTAAATCGTAACTCGTCACTTCGTCACACGTCGCTTTTTATACATTAAATCTAAAATGCATGATATCACCATCTTCAACGATGTATTCTTTTCCTTCTACTTTAAATTTACCAGCCTCTTTTACTGCTGCTTCTGATTTCAAAGTAGTGTAATCAATATACTTCATTACTTCCGCACGGATAAATCCTTTTTCAAAATCTGTATGAATCACACTAGCAGCTTGAGGTGCTGTCATTCCTTTAGTAATCGTCCAAGCTCTCACCTCTTTTACACCGCAAGTAAAATACGTTTGTAAGTTCAACAAAGAATAAGCAGAACGAATCAAGCGATTTACTCCTGGTTCTTCTAACCCTAATTCTTCCAAGAACATTTGACGTTCGTCATATGTTTCTAATTCTGTAATATCTGCTTCAATTTTAGCACCAATTACTAACACTTCTGCATTTTCATTTTTAACGTTTTCTCTTACTTGATCAACGTATTTATTTCCCGACTTCACGGAAGATTCATCTACATTGCATAAATAAAGAACTGGTTTAGAAGTAATCAATTGAAATTTATTTACAAATTCAATTTCTTTTTCATCAAACTCCATTGCACGTACGGAAAGTCCTTTTTCTAAATGCTCCTTTATTCTGTGCGCAATTTCGTTTTCTTTTAAAATATCTTTATCGCCTGTTTTCAAACTTTTTGATAAAGCTTGGATTCGTTTTTCAATCGTTTCAAAATCTTTTAATTGAAGCTCAATATCAATTACCTCTTTATCTCTAATTGGGTTAACAGAACCATCCACGTGAATAATATTTCCATCATCGAAACAACGTAATACATGAATGATTGCATCCGTTTCACGAATATTTGCTAAGAATTGATTACCAAGCCCCTCCCCTTTAGATGCACCTTTCACCAAACCAGCAATATCCACAATCTCCATCGTTGTTGGAACTACTCTTTCGGGAGTTACAATTTCTTCTAATACCTCTAAACGTGGATCTGGAACAGATATCGTACCAACGTTTGGTTCGATTGTACAAAAAGGAAAGTTTGCGGATTGTGCTTTCGCGTTCGACAAACAATTAAACAAGGTGGATTTACCAACATTTGGCAAACCTACAATTCCACATTTTAAAGCCATTGATAATAATTTTGTGCAAATATAAAGAATTCAACAATGCTATTTGCTTCGGCTTCTTTCTTTGAGGTGTATAAATAGCGATTTTATGAACCTTCGCTGTTAATAAAAAGAAAATAAGCGCCTAAAATCAAAGTAAAATCTCCTTAAATTCGCAGTAATTAACATTTGTTTCATACTAAGTAAACACTGCAAATTATGGCTCAAGACATATTTGATAAAATCAAAAAAAATAGAGGTCCAATCGGACAATATTCTAAAGGAGTTCATGGCTACTTTACCTTTCCAAAATTAGAAGGAGAATTAGGTAACAAAATGCTTTTCAGAGGGAAAGAATGTTTAATCTGGTCTTTAAACAACTACTTAGGCTTAGCAAACCACCCAGAAGTTCGCGAAGCGGATGCAAATGCAGCAAAAGAATATGGTTTAGCTTATCCAATGGGCGCACGTATGATGACTGGTCAAACTGCAGAACATGAAAAATTAGAAAATGAATTGGCTGATTTCATGGGGAAAGAAGATTGTATTCTTCTAAACTTTGGCTATCAAGGAATGGTTTCTGCTATTGATTCTTTAGTAGATCGTTCGGATATAATTGTTTACGACAGCGAATCACATGCATGTATTTTAGACGGAATGCGTTTACACTCTGGAAAACGTTTTGTATTCCAACACAACGAGATGGAAAGTTTTGATAAACAAATGCGTAATGCAACACGTTTAGCAGAACAAACTGGCGGTGGTGTCTTAGTAATCACGGAAGGCGTTTTCGGAATGGCAGGTGACCAAGGAAAATTGAAAGAAATTGTTGAATTCAGAAAATCTGGAAAATATAACTTCCGTCTTTTTGTAGATGATGCACATGGTTTTGGTACACTTGGTGAAACTGGTCAAGGTGCGGGTGAAGCACAAGGAGTACAAAGTGAAATCGATGTATTATTTGGAACATTCGCGAAATCTATGTCTTCTATTGGTGGATTTATTTGTGCAGACGAAAGTATCGTTGAATATTTACGTTACAATATGCGTTCTCAAATGTTTGCAAAAGCATTACCAATGACAATTACGATTGGTGCTCGTAAACGTTTGGAGTTATTACGTACACGTCCAGAATTGAAAAATAAACTTTGGGAAATTACGAATGCACTTCAATCTGGTTTCAAAGATGCAGGTTTCGATATCGGAGCAACAAACTCTCCTGTAACACCTGTCTTCATGAAAGGTTCATTAGCAGAAGCAACTAACTTAACCTATGACCTTAGAGAGAATTACAATATTTTCTGTTCGATTGTAATCTATCCAGTTGTTCCAAAAGATGTAATAATGTTAAGAATTATTCCTACGGCAGCACATACATTAGAAGATGTAAATTACACGCTAGATACATTCAAAAAATTAAAATCTAAACTAGATTCCGGTGAATATAAATCGGATGAATTAGCAGTAGTCGAAATAGACAAAAAATAAAATCATCGGGGCGGGTTTAAACCCGCCCCGATGATTTTATTTTTTTAGTGGCATCACCACATTTATAGTTAAAACAGAGTCGACCCCATCCTTTGGATTCCCTACCCCATAATCGAAACGATTAAACGAAAAAGCAGCTAGAACTTTCGCTTTCTTTTTTTCTTCCGAATACGTAAATGGTATTTTTACCTGTTTTTTCACTCCGTGAAGCGTTAAGTCACCCAACACAACATAAGACTCACCTTCTTTTGTAAAAGAGCTAGAAACGAAATCTATAGAAGGATATTGTTTTGAATCCAACCAATCTTTTTGTTGAATGTGTCCATTTTGCATCGTATTCCCTGTATTCACTGAAGTTGGGTCGATTGTTAATTTAAACGAAGCATCTTTGAGGTTATTTTGATCAAAAATCACTTCACCATTAAAGGTATTAAATACACCACCTACTGACTTACTCGAAAAATTAACCGAGTATTTTTTATCTATTTTCCACGCCAATTTTTCTTGGGGTAAAAAAGCAAACGCCATCCAAAGAATGGACAGCGTTGCAAATGAAATTGAAAATCGTTTCATCTTAGTTCTTAGCATATTCTGCAAAAACATTGATACCCATTTCATCGCTCAACATTGGAGCAGGCATTTCTTTAGCAATACCAAAATCGGATCTTTTAATAGCTCCTTTAATAGTAAAACCTGCCATAGATTTTTTATTCATTGGATGTGTAGTACCTCCGTTATATTTTGCATTTAACTCTACAGATTTTGTAACACCATGTAATGTTAAATCACCTACTACTTTATATGCACCATCTTTTCCTTTAGAAATAGAAGTACTTTTGAAAGTTAAAGAAGGAAACTTTTCTACATCTAAAATATCCGCTTTCTTGATATGGTCATCACGCATAGACAAACCAGTATTTACACTTGCAGCCTCTGCAGAAAATTCAAATACTGCATCAGAAAAGTCCACTTTAGAAGAAGTGATTTTAGAATCAAATTTCCCAAAATTACCTTGAACGTCATTAATTCCTAAGTGATTAATAGAAAACCCTACATGTGAATGCATTGCATCAATTCCCCATGATGTAGCGTCTGTTGGAACAAAAGAAAACATTCCAAATGCTAAACCAGCGATAAGTGTTATTTTTTTCATTTTTTTAATTTAATTAAGTTTATTATTTATTTACCATGGTAAATTTATGAAATATTCTTAAATGAAACTCATTTTAACAAAAAATTAATAAAAGATTATTCTTTTACGAGACGATATAATTCTACCCCAGACTCATTGGATAGTTCAATTAAATAAACACCATCTGCAAAAGGATTCAGATTAACTTCTAAATTTTCAGTTTTACTTCTATTCTCAAACAAAACGTTACCAAGTAAATCAACAATCTTCAGATTTCTACCTCCGACATTTGAAATTTTAACATATCCTGAAGTAGGATTTGGAAAAATAGTGACATGTGACAATGTTTCATTTTGAATTCCTGTAGTACTACATTCTTTTTGTTTCACTTGATATTCTTGACGCGAATCTTTACACCCTTTAGAGACAACTTCCCAATCATAAAACGAATAGTAAAATTGCAATCCAGCATTTACGGCATTACTACCCTTAATACTAATTACATCTTTCACTAGGTAAGGATATTTCATCCCCGCATTCGATCGACCGAGATTCCCTATATTTCCACCTAATCCTAATTGATAATCTACCCCAGGATCAACATCGAAATTTAACTCAACACGACTCACTCCCATCGGAATTGTTACCGTTTTTGTTTGTAGCACTTTCCCTGCAGCATCGCGTAATTCAACAATTCGATCTCCAGCAGTATACGCATTTACCAATACAGATTTTATAGTAATAGGTTTAAAAACATCAAAAATTTGATAACGTACTGTCGCTGCATACGACCCAATATTGGTTGTAACATTTGTTTCACCTACCTTCCAAGTACTGTCACTTATCACATCCAAACTACCAACAAAGAAACTAGTGTCTTTTTTTGGATTTTGGATCAACAAAGTTTTGGAAGATTCTAAAACAACCTTGGAAGTATCATTCGCAAACCAAACTGGATTATTAACTGACGTAGTTAATTTCAATATTGAATCCTGTGAACATAACTGAACCATAATAGGAGCTCCGTTATAAGGGTAAACATTTACCCAATCTACTTTTACTACAGAATCTACTACTCCACAACCATTGCTCGATTTAGCGACTAATTTAACTGAATATTTACCCGGTTTTAAATAGTTATGACTAGGATTTGATTTTATTGAAGTTGAATCATCTCCAAAGTACCAACTATACGACAATGCATTACTACTTAAATTTGTGAAATTCACTTTTAGCGAACGACATGATATACCATAAGATGCATTGAAATTAGCCACAACTTTTGGTACATACGCCTCACCTACTCCTACTGCATGCCAAGCATTTGTTACCGCTTCAACTTCTGGTGAACATGATCCATATAAATCTATAGCAGACTGAATGGAATAAAATCGAGCATCTTGATAATTCGACAAACTTGTCATATATACCGTTAAGTTTCTGAAAGCTATCGCTGCCGCCTTATCCATTCCAATTCCGTTCACAGAATACGAATTTCCTTTATCGTTAGTTCCTGAACCTCCTTGAACCAATAAATAATACCAATAATTTTGAACTCCATTATTGGAATGTATACCTCCAAAATCAAGATCATTCATAGCTGCCCAATAATTACCTTGATACGTATCTGGATGATTAGTTGAATTTGGATCTTCTAAGGAACGATATATACTACTAATCTCATCTCCAACTTTCCAATTAGCTTTATTTGGTCGAGCATACCAATCAATCGTAGCTCCAAAAATATCACTAAACGATTCATTCAATGCTCCAGGTTCATTTTGAGATAATAATTTAGCAGTATTGGCGGTTAAACCATGTGTGATTTCGTGTCCAATAATGTCTAATGAGACCAATGGATTTTTTGTTATAGCACCATCTCCATCTCCAAAAACCATACGTACACCATCCCAATAAGCATTACCAAAGGCTGAACCATAATGCAACATATTTATAAGCTTATACCCTTTTCCATCAATACTATTTCGATTGTGTTTTTGAAAATAATAATCATAAGTCATCTCTGCTCCCCAATGTGCATCAACAGCATACTGATCTTTCTGAGCATTTATCGTATCCCACACATTGTTATTATCTGTAAAATCTACATAGGAAGAAAAAATGGTGCCATTCTTCATATTGTAAGTTTCAATACCATTACCTCTTCCAGCTTCTTTTAATGTGTAAACTGTAGAAGTACTATCAGTAGTTATTGTTTGAGTGCCACTATAAACTGTGTTTGCTTTCCCTTTCACATCTTTATAATGCAATAAATTTTCAGAATGAATTACCGTTCCATCAAGCGCATTCACAAAAACAGACTGTTTTGAAAGTGGATTAGAAGCATATATTGTTACTTGATACCCTAATTTTATTGGTTGCCCTAAGTTAGTTGGATCCACTACGTATTGTAATTCTGGTGTAGGTAAATAACTCGCTTGTACATTTCCTGTTTGGCGTTTCAATAAACTCTCCTCTAATTTATTTTCCCACATATATTCTTTCGCAGAAACAAATGATTTAGCAGCTTCAAAGGCATTTGCACCTGTTAGAGTAAAAGAACTTGAACTTATTCGATCGAATAATAAACCATTCATAGAAACTACCTTATTTTCTTTTGTATGAACAACATATTGAGCGTAAGAAACAGGAATTTCATCTAACAATTGCTGATATCGATAATGAACATAACCTAGTTCATCTGTTTGTTGTCCAATTAATCGCAAGGAAAAAATTTGATCTCCTTCAAAATAATTTGCCAAGAACGAAGTAACTTGAGAAAAATCTAATTCCCTTCCTTTTGAAAAATGAACAGTACTCGGAATCGAAGAATACTTCGAATAAATAACTTTCTCAGGAGCAATTATTGGCCTCGGCTGAACATTCGCTAACGCTAAAAAAGAGAAAACACTCAAGCAAAGTGTTGTAACAAAACGTATTTTATCCATAAAATTTACACTAAAATTTTACGCTAAAATACAACTTTTTATAAAGATTTATACATTAATACCCATGTAGGATCTTGCATATCACGAAGTAACAACCAAAATTTATCATCAATGAAGTAACTGGATTCAAAACTTTTAAGTCCGTAACGTTCTAATAAATATAAGGACTGCTTTTCTGAAGGGCGGTATACTCCCTCACTCCATCCTTTGTCATTATTATTCGTAAAAGGATACATTGAAAATCTAATTTTCCATAAAGAATCTAAAGGTGTACAATAAGAAATTTTCTGATTAAATTCATGGTTTTCAATTACACCACAATCTAATTTATTTTCTTTGAAATAATTTCTTCTTTCCGGATTATACATACTTGGCCAATAGCCAGAAGCAAATTTAGCGAATTCGTCTTTTGTAAGTATTTTCTTATTAGATAAAGTAACTCCGTTATCTATGAACGCGAATAACATATATACCTCACCATTTGCTTGTACACATACCTTAGTTGCAAAAACACCACGAGGAGTTGGATTCGGACGTACAGAACAAGTGACACTCCAAACAATAAATACTAATCCACTAAAAAAACTTCGATTCATCCAGTATTATTACCAACTAATAAACTGAAACGCAGAATTTAATTTAAAGTTTCATTTCTGTTTAAATAGGAATCTAGTTACTAGGCTCAATAATAAAGTATAAATGATTATTATCCAGACAATTTTGACAACAAAAATCAAAATTAACAACACGGGAATTGCAACTATTGCAAGTAAATGAAATTTACCCTGGTTTTTAGGATTATTTTTCAAAATAAAAAATTTTGGTGGGGGTTATGCAAAAATGTAAGGGAATATCTAATGCATTTATATCATAAATAGGGGCTACTAACTCAAATAAAGACAATCCTATAAATTTTGTTTTGATAGAACAACCTGACAACAAACGATCATAAACCCCTTTACCATACCCCACACGATGCCCATTTATATCGGAAACTAACAATGGTACAATAACATAATCGAATTCATCAATGGACATTATTTCTCCATTTATTGGTTCAGGTATCCCAAAAGAATTTAACTCTATTTTTGAATTTTCAGAATATAAACGATGCGTCAACGTATCTGTTTTCATATTCCAAACTGTCAATCCAATTTGTCCTCCATCAGCACAAACCTTAGTGATCACCCTCCATGTATCTATCTCACATTTAGACGAAATAGGCAAAAA
>CANCJF010000091.1 GCA_947378245.1 Bacteroidota bacterium | reverse complement strand
TATTCTTCAAAGAGAATTTACCTGACTTTGTATCAGCGAAAGTACAATCTACATCAAAATGTAAATCTACGTTCTCATTTTGTCCTGCAATCTCTAATAATTTTGCATTAATTTCTCCTCGAGAAACGGAATAGATTGCTTGATTTTCTTTCCCATAAGGAAGCGCTGAAATTGTACCATCTAATGCATGAATAGTTCTACTATACATTGGAATAGCTATTTCACGAATTGTATCGCCGATTCCTAGTTTATCCAATGCTTTCCATCCACGGAAAGAAGTAGCAAGGTTGATTGATTTCCCTGCAGATAAAGCTACGTTACGAAGGTCAGAACGACGATCGTAAGTACTTACTTTATAGCCAGCTTTCGCAAGGTATACAGCCCACAAAGAACCTACAAGTCCTGAGCCTATAATTGTTGCTGTTTTTTGAGTTGACATGTTTTTTTATTTTTTATTTTTTATTTTATAAAAAATGGATGTTGCAGTGCAACATCCTTACGTTAGATGCGATGCGTCGCGTCTCTACGCGTATTTATTGTTTTCTGCAGTTGGGATTTCCATGACTGTCCCACATTTTTTACACGTACGTATTTCTTCTGAATCATACACTTTGGAAAGTAATGCTTTGAGTTGAGTTACAATATCTGCCAATCGAAACTCTTCAGAATACAATTTTTCATTGCAAGAATCACAAAACCATGTACAAGAATCAAACTCTTCGTCTGTACGTTTTCTTTCGATAACTAATCCTATAGTATCTTTGAATCGTTGAGGTGAATGATATGTTTTTGGAGGTAATAAAAACATTTCACCTTCTTTAATTTCAATCACTGAACGTTTACCATCTTGAATGATAGGAAGTTTCATGTCTCCTTTCAATTGATAAAACAATTCTTCTCCTTCATTAAAATGAAAATCTTTACGTGCATTTGGACCTCCTAAAATCATTACAATGAAATCGGAATCTTTATAAAGTACAACGTTATTTACTGGTGGGGTTAATAAGTGCTTGTTATCTTCAATCCACTTATTAAGGTTAAAAGGCATTAACATAATTAGGAATTATGGGTTATGAATTATGAGTTATGAATTAATAGGATAAAAAAATGGGCTATGAAATTCATAACCCATCTTTCCTAATTCATAATTAAAGTGTTCCTCTTCTTTCTTGTTCTGCTTCAATTGATTCGAACAACGCTTTGAAGTTTCCTTTTCCGAAAGAGTTTGCACCTCTACGTTGGATAATTTCAAAGAATAAGGTTGGTCTATCTTCTACAGGTTTTGTAAAGATTTGAAGTAAGTATCCATCTTCGTCTCTATCTACCATGATACCTAAACTTTTCAACGTTTCGATGTCTTCTTGGATATCCCCAACACGACCGAAAACTGTATCGTAATAATCACCAGGTACATGTAAGAACTCAACACCACGTTTACGCATTTCAGAAATTGTGAAAACGATATCGTCTGTTGCTACTGCAATGTGTTGACATCCAGCACCTCCGTAAAATTGAATATATTCCTCAATCTGCGATTTTTTCTTTCCGTGAGCAGGCTCATTGATAGGGAATTTAATACGACCATTTCCGTTCGTCATTACCTTACTCATCAATGCAGTATATTCAGTAGAAATATCTTTATCGTCGAACGTGATTAAGTTCGCAAATCCCATAACATCTTGGTAGAATGCAGCCCATTTGTTCATGTCTCCTAAATCAACATTCCCAACCATGTGGTCAATGTATTTTAAACCTGTTGGAATTGGATTATATTCAGATTCCCATTTCTCAAATCCTGGTAAGAAAACACCATTGTAGTTTTTACGTTCCACAAAAATGTGAACTGTATCTCCATACGTATGGATACCTGCACGAACTACTTCACCATCTTTATCCGATTCCACTCTTGGTTCGAAATAAGATTTAGCACCTCTTTTAATTGTTTCTTCGTATGATTTTCTTGCGTCATCTACCCAAAGTGCAATTACTTTAACACCATCACCATGTTGTTTGATATGCTCAGCAACTTCATTGTCTGAAGTCATTGGAGTCGTCAAAATCAATTTGATTTTATCTTGTTTAACTACATAAGAAGTACGATCTTTTACACCAGTTTCTAATCCTTGGTATGCAAAAGATTGAAATCCTAGAGCAGTTTTATAATAATGAGCAGCTTGTTTCGCATTTCCTACATATAATTCTACGTAGTCAGTACCGTTTATTGGAAGAAAATCTTGTGCTTCTGCGAAGATTTTTTCTAACCCATAGTTATAATTCTCAACATTTTTTAAGTCTTTTGTTTCCATTTTTTTTTGTATTTTATTTTATAAAATGTGTGAATATTTATTCACCCTTACATTATATTTGGTTATAGCGGGTGAATCTCGATTCACCCTCGCATGTAATCAATAAATAATTAGTCTTGTTTTATTTTTGAGCCATCCAAGATTTATAGTAATCATTTACTTCTAATCCTAACGCTTCTTCTGTAATCATTACAGGTTTGAAAGGATCTATCATTACTGCTAATTCATTCGTCTCTTTTTTACCAATACTTCTTTCGATAGCTCCTGGGTGAGGCCCATGAGGTAAGCCCCCTGGATGTAATGTAATTTGTCCTTTTTGGATATCATTTCTACTCATGAAATCACCATCTACATAGTATAATAACTCATCCGAATCAATATTACTGTGGTGGTATGGTGCAGGAATTGCATCTGGGTGATAATCGTACAAACGAGGTACAAATGAACAAATTACGAAGTTGTTTCCTTCAAAATTTTGGTGAATTGTTGGAGGCATGTGAATACGACCTGTAATTGGTTCAAAATTGAAGATGGAGAACGCATAAGGGAAATGGTATCCATCCCAACCAGCAACATCAAAAGGATGTGTTGCATAAGTATAAGGATAAATCATTCCTTGTTTTTTAATATTGATTTTGAATTCGCCTATTGTTTCATGTGTCTCCATGTTTTGTGGAGTTTTCACATCTCTTTCACAGAATGGAGAATGCTCTAATAATTGTCCGAATTGATTTCTATATCTTTTTGGTGTTGTAATTGGACTGAAAGATTCAACGATTAATAAACGGTTATTTTCAGTGTTGAAATTAATTTGATAAACAGTTCCTCTAGGAATGATCAAATAATCTCCATATTCGAAATCGATATTACCATACATTGTTTTTAATGTTCCAGTACCTACATGTACAAATATCATTTCATCTGCATCAGCATTCTTAAAGAAATAAGGAGTAGATGTTGTAGGCGCTGCTAAGCCAATATGCATATCATTGTTTACAAAAAGTGTTTTACGACTTTTAATGTAATCTGCCTCTGGTTTTAACTCAAATCCTGAAAAACTCAAACATTTTAAATTCTCAGTTATTGCGATTTTTGGCTTTACAGAATAAGCTTCACCCATTTCTTTCACCATCGTAGGTGGATTTAAATGGTATACTAAAGAAGACATTCCTGCGAATCCTTCCGTACCCACTAATTCTTCGTGGAATAAATTCCCATTCGATTGTCTAGAAACGACGTGTCTCTTTTTTGGAATTGTACCGTGTTTTTGATAAAATGGCATATTAATCAGTTTTATAATTTTCTAAAGCAAAGTAAAGAAGATTGAAAAGCACAGTGAATGATGCGGCTCACAGAAAAACATGATTAAAATCACTTTATGAGATTGAAGTTTTTTAATGGAAAATTTAGATTTCAGTTTGCCAGATTTCAGTCAAAGAAATCAATTAATAGAATTAAATATTCAAGAGATAAGCATGGAAAATAGTATTGATTTCTGAAAATCAATAAGTAGTGGTTAAAGTTTTGAATCACTTTAATTCTTTAGATAGATTTTGATGTTGGAATGTTTACATCCAGGTTCAAAAGTGAAAAAAATTATCCTTTTAACTTTTTCACAATTCCAGTAGTAGAAAAACCTTCTTCTAATTTAATTACAGCAACTTGTCCGCCATGTGAACGTACAATATCAGAACCAACAATGTATTTTTTTGAATTTTCATCAGTTTCATTTGGGTCGTAATCTGCACCTTTTACTAACACATCTGGAATTAATACATTTATTAATTCTTCTGGAGTGTCATCATCAAATAAGACTACAAGATCTACAAATGTTAGCGCTGCTAAAAGTGTTTGACGAGCTTCTTCAGGATTGATCGGTCGCTCTTCTCCTTTTCCTTGTCTACGAACAGAAGCATCTGAATTAATTCCTACAACTAAACGATTACCTAAATCTGCCGCTTTTGCTAGATATGTAACATGTCCTTTGTGTAGAATATCAAAACAACCATTCGTGAAAACAATCGTTTCATCTTTCATTCTCCAAATGCCAATTTTGCGTTGAGCTTCTTTCAACGTAACAATTCGAGAACGTAAAAAATCAATTTTTGACATCTTCTTTAGCGAAATTTTTAGGAATAAAGATAAAAGAAAGGAGGCCTAGAATAATTAATAAAATAGTTTGTGAAGCCCAGATAATCATACCCAAAGCATTCCCTATAGCTAATGCATTTGGGGTTTTGTCATGAAGTATAAGATTAACTACTAATCCAATCAATAAAGGAAAAACTCCCAAACCACCATTTGTGAAGATAATTCCAAGTGAGCCAGCAATAAAACCTAATAAAATACCACTTAACGGAAAGTCTTTTGTTTCTTCTAAGGATAAAAATGCAATGCCAAAATAGGCGATATAGGCAACCCAAATAAAAAGCGTATGAAGAATATAACCTGAAGGATTTTTTGTTTTAAAAATGGATAATAATCCTTCAAAAATGTCTTTAGCAAATCCTATTACTTTTTGTTTTAGTTCAGGTTTAAATTTCATCAATGCTAATAATCCAATAAATCCAATTCCAATAATTCCGTAAACAACTAATTTCCATGGAAAAGAATTTGGATCATTACTTGGTTTTCCTCCAAACTTCACGGAGATTTCATGAAATATTTTAAAGAAATTATCCATTCCGAGTAATGCTGTGAGTCCTGCAACTAAAAGCAACATCACAAAATCCACAGCTCGTTCCGCAATGATAGTTCCAAATGACTTAGTAAATGGTACTCCTTCAGCTCGATAAAGCATAGCTGAACGTGCAGCTTCACCCGAACGGGGGATTGTAAGATTAAGAATATACCCAATCATCATCGAATGGTATCGATTCCAAAAGGTTGTTTTATAGCCTATAGGCTCGAGCATATATTTCCAACGATAAGCGCGAGAAGCAAATGCTAAAAAAGATAAGATCACAGAAAGTATGATCCAAGTATAGTCAGCTTTATCGATTGCTTGATAAAAAATGTCTTTTTCATTCTTTCCCATTTTTGCGAAGATGCTATACATCACATAACTTCCAAAAGCAAGGGGTAAAATGGTTTTTAGAATTTTTATCAATATCGTTTTCATATACTTAAACGATCAAGTTAGTTTGTTCGTTTGGAAAAACCAAAGATGGCTTGAATTTTTTCGCTTCTTCAAAATCCATATATCCATATCCAATGATAATGATTGGATCCCCTACGGCAACTCTTCTGGCTGCTGGGCCATTCAAACATATAGTTCCACTATTTGCATCGCCTTTGATGACATAAGTCTCAAATCGCTCACCATTGTTAATGTTCACAATCTGAACTTTTTCTCCTTCAATAATATTAGAAGCATCCATAAGAGCTTCGTCGATAGTAATACTTCCTATGTAATTTAAATCGGCTTGAGTTACGCGTACACGGTGTATTTTGGATTTTACAACTTCAATCAACATAATTTTTTCTATTGCGACGCAAATTTACAATAAATAGTAGGAGTTCACTACAAAACGAAAATTATTCTCGTATTTCCATGTTGTCTATGAGTCGAACATCACCTGAATAAGCTACGATACACATACGTGCATGGCTGGGCCAACTTGTTTGTAAATTAATCAACGTATTAGGGTCCACTATTTCAACATATTCCAATACCAAAGTACTTTTTTGAATGGTTTGCTCTGCTATTTTTTTTACTTGAATTGGTGTCATGTTTTTAGCGTTTAATTTGGCTTTTTCGAGCGTGTTAAATAAGACTAAAGCTTCTGTTTTTTGATTTTCAGACAGCCTTAAATTCCTACTACTTAATGCTAATCCGTTGTTGTTTCTACTAGTTTCACATGGAACGATTTCGATTGGGAGTTTAAAGTAATTTACCATAAATCGAATGACAGAGACTTGTTGAAAATCCTTGAGTCCAAAATATGCTTTGTGAGGGTTTGTAAGTTGAAAAAGTCGATAAACAACTTGACAAACACCAAGGAAATGACCAGGTCTATGTTCCCCTTCCATTGTTTGGTCTAAAAACCCGAGTTCAATTCCAGGAAAATGATAATCATTAGAATATATCTCTTCTACTTGAGCAAAAAATACTAGGTCACAATTAAGCGATTTTAGTAGTTCAATATCTTTGTCTTCTGTTTTAGGATAATTGCTTAAATCATCAGGATTATTGAATTGAGTAGGGTTGATAAACACGGTAACAATCACGAAATCACTCGTGTTTTTAGCGGTCCTAACCAAAGATGCATGTCCTTCGTGTAACGCTCCCATGGTAGGGACTAGTCCGATAATTGTCTCGGAGGTTAATTGGTTTTGTAGTGCAGTATTTAATTCTGCGAGCGAGTATGCTGTAATCACAATGTGTTTGTTAGTGTTAATCAAGGACAAAACTATTCTTTTTTAATAAGATTTGGTATTTTTTTTGTAATTTTGCGTACTATATATATATATTAAACTTCCTATGGAGAAAAAGAGAATACTTTTTGTATCGCAAGAAATCACACCGTTTTTACCTAAAACAGAATTGTCGCACACAGCTAGGAAATTACCTCAAGGTATACAAGATTCAGGTAAAGAAATTCGTGTTTTTACTCCAAAGTTTGGAAGTATTAATGAACGTAGACACCAATTACATGAAGTGATTCGTTTGTCTGGGATGAATTTAATTATTGATGACAAAGATCATCCATTGATAATAAAAGTTGCTTCTATTCCAACAGCTAGAATGCAAGTGTATTTTATTGATAATGAAGAATATTTTAAAAGAAAAAATACGATTACAGAGGAAGATGGAAGTTTGTTTGAAGACAATGATGAACGTTCTATGTTTTTCTGTCGTGGAGTTCTTGAAACAGTGAAAAAATTAGGTTGGCAGCCAGATGTAATTCATTGTCATGGATGGATGGCTGCATTAATGCCATTATACATCAAGAAGAATTACAATAAAGACCCCCATTTTACTGATACAAAAGTAGTCGTTAGTTTGTACGATAATGGTTTTGAAACACCGTGGGATTCTCGTTTTGCCGAAAAGTTAGCATTTGAAGGATTTGATGCAGATGTAACAGAAGGTGTAAAAGATCCTTCCTATTTTAATGTGATGCAAACTGCATTGAAATTTGCGGATGGCGTGACAGTTGGAAGTGAAGTATTAGATGAAAATTCTATTAAATTGTTTGAAGATGCAAGCTGTATAAAATTAGCTTATGCTCCAGAAGAACAGCAAGTGAAAGCGTTATCGGAATTTTTTGATCGTGTAATTGAAGATGAGGTATTAGCATAATTTGATTAAAGATTTTGAAACATATATTTTTCTTACTTACGATTTGTGTAGTTTTTTTAACTTCTTGTAAAAAAGAGGTTTCAAATGCTGGAATTTCTTTATTGAGTAAAGAAAATGACGCATTTGTAAGTGATACATTATTTTCCTTGAAAGTTGGTTCAGTCTATGTTGATACAGTTTCTTCTTCTAATCCATCCTATTTATTATTAGGATCTTATATTGATCCTATTTTTGGTAAATATGATGCTAGTTTTTACTCACAAGTTCGTATTTCTGCATTACAGCCTGATTTTGGAGACATATCTAAGATTACAATAGATTCATTAATTCTTGGTATGCGATTTAATGATTATTATGGGAAATTAGATGAGCAAAATTTTGAAGTGTATGAAGTTGTAGAAGATTTAATTGCTTCTAATTCATACAACACTAAATCTAAAGTAACTGTTAATTCTGAGAATCTTGTTGTTCAAGGTGATGGAAAACTAATTCCAAAACCTTATGGGTACAAATTTGCACAAGATGTGAAGGATACCGTTTATGATAATATTCGTATTCCATTAAAAACATCTCTTGCAAAACGATTTATCACAGATTCAAAATCAAATCCTGCAAGTTTTGCTACAATGGATGCTTTTTTAGCATATTTTAAAGGGTTATACATAAAAGTTAATAATTCTATTCAGCATGAAGGTGAGGGAGGAGTGTTCTCTTTTGCTTATCCACCAATATTGACCATTTATTATAAATTAGACGGAGTAGTTAAAAGGTTTTATTTTGAGTTGAATGCTAGTGGAACTCGATTCAACCATGTAGATTGTAATTATCAAGCCACTGAGGTTGAAAAATTAGTTTTAGGTCAAATCTCTGATCAAAAAGATTTTTACACCCAAGCAAACCATGTACGGGGAACTATTAGTTTACCCACTCTTGTTAATATTCCATCAAATTCCGTAATTCATTATGCGAAATTAATTTTGCCAGTTGACTATAACTATACAAATATATATAGTTTGAGTAGCGAATTATTTGTTTCGATACCAAATTCTGAATATGATCCTACTTTACGATATATAGGTAGTGCAATTCTCGATACAGCTTATAAAGGTTACTCGATTGATATTAGAGATCATGTTCAACAAGTGATTACTGGTAAAAGACTTAATAATCATTTAGTAGTATCACCTAAATTTTTTAGTTTAAGTGCGGAAAGAATACATTTTTTAGGTCCTAATACTCAAGGAGCTGAAAAACCAAGATTGTTAATTAAATATTCAACTTTTTAAATTTCAAATTATATGTGTGGAATTGTTGCTTATATCGGAAAGAAAGAGGCGTATCCTGTATTAATCAAAGGATTGTCACGATTAGAATACAGAGGGTATGATAGTGCTGGTATAGCTTTATTAGATGGTCAAGAATTAAATTTATACAAAAAACAAGGTAAAGTTGCTAATTTGGTGGCTTTTGCTGAGGATAAAAACATTAAAGGTCACGTAGGCATCGGTCATACGCGTTGGGCTACTCATGGGGAACCTAATGACGTAAATTCTCATCCCCATTTTTCAATGGATAAGCGTATAGCTGTAATTCATAATGGTATTATTGAAAATTATGATACTATTAAGGAGGAATTAACGAAGAGAGGATATGTTTTTCAAAGTGAAACAGACACAGAAGTATTGGTTCATTTGATTGATGATATTCAAAAAACAGAGAACTGTTCTTTGGTAGAATCAGTAAGACAAGCGTTACAGAGTGTTGTTGGGGCTTATGCTCTTGTTGTAATTTCTAAAGATAATCCTAATCAATTAATTGCAGCTCGTAAAAGTAGTCCTCTTGTGGTTGGTATCGGAGAAGATAATGAGTTTTTCCTAGCATCTGACGCAACTCCTATTGTTGAATATACCAATCAAGTTGTTTATTTAAATGATGAGGAAATTGCTGTAGTAGATATTCACGAAGGTTTACGTATTACTAACATTAATAATCAAGAGAAAACCCCTTATATCCAGGAGTTAGAACTTCATTTAGAGGCATTAGAAAAAGGAGGGTATGACCACTTTATGATGAAAGAAATCTTTGAACAACCTCGTTCAATTCATGACTGTTTTAGAGGTCGTTTGAATGCAGCTGAAGGTTTTGTTTCTTTAGGTGGTTTGAAAGATTTTGAAAACAGAATGTTAAACGCAAAACGAATTGTTTTCGTGGCTTGTGGAACATCTTGGCATGCTTGTCAAGTAGGAGAATATTTGATTGAAGATTTAGCTCGAATTAACGTAGAAGTCGAATATGCTAGTGAATTCAGATACCGCAATCCTATTATTGGTGAAGGTGATGTTGTGATTGCAGTTTCTCAATCTGGTGAAACAGCTGATACTTTAGCTGCATTAGAATTAGCAAAATCAAGAGGGGCTACAATTTTCGGAATTTGTAACGTAGTAGGGTCTTCTATTTCACGTATCACAGATGCTGGTTCTTATACACACGCAGGACCAGAAATAGGTGTGGCTTCAACAAAAGCATTTACTGCTCAAGTAACAGTATTAACTTTACTTGCGTTACGCTTAGCTTCTAAGAAGGACTCGTTAAGTAGAATTCGTTTTAGAACATTATTATCTGAATTGGAAGCGATTCCAGAAAAAATTAAACGCGTACTAGAAAAGGATGCTTTAATTAAAGAAATTGCATCACATTACAAAGATTCATCAAATGCATTGTATTTAGGTCGAGGAAGTTCTTTTCCTGTAGCTTTGGAAGGCGCCTTGAAATTAAAAGAAATTTCATATATCCACGCAGAGGGATATCCTGCAGCTGAAATGAAACACGGACCAATCGCATTAATTGATGCAGAGATGCCTGTTTTTGTAATAGCTACTAAAGGGACTTCTTATGAAAAAGTGGTAAGTAACATTCAAGAAGTGAAAGCACGTAAAGGTAAAATTGTCGCGATAGTAACAGAAGGAGATACACAAGTGAAAGCAATGGCAGACCATGTGATTGAAATTCCAGATACGGATGAACATTTAGTTCCACTGTTAGCAACAGTCCCATTACAATTACTTTCATATCACATTGCCGTTATGAGAGGATGTAACGTTGATCAACCTAGAAATCTAGCGAAGTCAGTTACTGTAGAGTAAGAACAAAAATAAATACTATAAAAAAAGAGGCTGATCAAAATTAATTGATTAGCCTCTTTCTTATTTAAGGAAGAATTAACTTCCTAATCAATCTCTTTCTTTCAACCAAGCTGACACAGCTGGTGATAATTCTTTTTGAGATTTTCCTCCCACAAAAACACCTATATGGCCTCCTTCAAATTTGTAGATCGTTTTGTCTTTTGATCCTACAAAATCATTTAATGGGGTCGTAGAAGTAGGAGGGACCAAATGATCATGAACGGCATAAATGTTCAGTAAAGGCATCGTTAATTTTTTTAAATTCACTTTGTGATTACCAACAATGAGTTCTCCTTTAATTAATTTATTGTGTTGATACAAATCTTCCATAAATTGCAAAAAGCATGCTCCTGCCTGATCCGGGCTTTCAGCAATCCATTTTTCCATACGTAGGAAGTTTAACAATTTTGTTTTGTCCTCCATCGCATTTAATAAACCTGTAGATTTTTGGATTTTCATCATTGGTTTTAACATGTCAAAACCATCATTTAAAAATGAACCAGGAACTAAACCATCAAAGCCATCCACTAAACTTTTAAAATCCATGTCTTTACTCCATCTAAAAAGTAAACCGTCATTTGGTTCAAAATCAATAGGTGTCACGTGTGTTACTAGATTCTTTATTTTTTCTGGATGAAGAGAAGAATATATTACACTGAAGGTACCTCCCTGACAAACACTTAAAATATTAATTTTAGGAACTTTATTTTCCTTTCTAATAAAATCGACACAATTATTTATATATCCATTAATATAATCATCCATGGATAGGTATTTGTCCATTTTTGTTGGCTTCCCCCAATCAATTAAATAAACATCTAATCCAGCATCTAAAAGGTTTTTAATATAGCTTCTGTCTGGTTGTAAATCTAACATTTGGTAGGTATTTACTAATGCGTATACTATTAAAACAGGAGTTTTATATGTTGATTTTGAGTCACGTGAATAACGGTAAAGGGTTAATTTGTCCTCCTTATAAACAACTTCTTTTGGAGTAGATGCGATATTTACTTCTTTTATTTCTGAAAGATTCTCAAATCCTTTTAAGATTTTGGATGTATGGTCCGATAATTCGTGCAATAAATTTGCTTGATTTAGGTGCATATCTTGTTTTTTTGACTAAAAAAAAGGGAAACCTAAATTTCCCTTTTCGTTTATGAAATAAAAAAAATTAAACTGTTGTAACTTTTTTAGTGTTAGCTGTTGTTTTAGTTGGAACAGTGTTTTCCGTATTGTTAATTTTGTTTTCTAAGGTTTTAATCGTTTTCTTTAAATCATGAATTGTTTGATATAATTCATTTAATTCAGATTTAACAACTAATGGTAGACCTTCAATTTTATTTTCGAATTGGAATTCCAAGTTTTTTTTGATATCCAAAGACAATGTTGTTAATTCACCTTTTAATTTAGAAAACTCTTCAGTAGC
>CANCJF010000090.1 GCA_947378245.1 Bacteroidota bacterium | reverse complement strand
ATCATTACAAGTCATTATATTTTATTAACAATTTATTCACATTTGGGAAAAAACAACAATAATGGGAAAAAATATATTAAGAAAAATAAAATGGCTCAATGGACAATAAGCAATTGACAATGAACAATTGACAATGTAACAATGAACAAGTGAAAATTGACAATGGACAATGTAACAATTGATAATGTGAAAATGTACTAATGTGTAAATTGTTCAATGTGAAAATGTAACAATTGTTAATGAAGCAATTATTTAATGTGGAAATGTAACAATGTTAACGCAGCAATTATTTAATGTAACAATGGATAATTGATATTGAAGAAAATAAACCGCAGGAAAACATTTCCAGCGGAACTGAGCGGAGTAATCTCATTAGAGATTTAAAACCTATAACACTACTTTAACTGTAAAAAAAATATACTTAAAGTAGTGATATAAATAAAAACACATTACCTTTACAACTACTTTAAACAGAAAAAAAAACATACTTAAAGTAGCCATATAAAAAATACTTAATCATGATTATTGGAAGAGAAAAAGAAATAAAAACACTTGAATCGTGCTTAATATCTGAAAAATCAGAATTAATTGTTACTTACGGAAGAAGAAGGATAGGAAAAACATTTTTAATTCGAGAAGTGTATAAAAACAAATTTACGTTTGAAATGACTGGTTTATATAAAGGGGATACAAAAGATCAGTTAATAAACTTCAAACAACAACTTGATAAATCTACTCGTCTATTCAAAATCGAAAAAGCGCCAAAAAATTGGAATGAAGCTTTTATACAATTAGAAAAGTACCTCAATAAATTGCAAGGCAAAGAAAAGAAAATCCTATTTATTGATGAGTTCCCGTGGATTGCTTCTCCTCGCTCCAAATTTTTAATGTGGTTTGAACACTTTTGGAATACATATTGTACAAAAAGAAACGATATTGTGTTGATCATTTGCGGTTCTGCTGCCTCCTACATGGTGAAAAACATACTTCAAAACAAAGGAGGCCTACATAATCGAACTACACAAAAAATTAAACTCGAAGCTTTTACCTTGTTTGAAACTAAGATTTTTTTAGCTTCAAAAAAAATACAACTTGAAAACTACGACATACTTCAACTCTACATGGCAATTGGGGGGATTCCTCACTACTTGGATAAAATACGAAAGGGAGAAAGTGTTGCTCAAAACATTGATCGTTTATGCTTTGAGCAACATGGAGAATTAATCCATGAATTTTACGAGGTGTTTTCATCTCTTTTTGAAGACTCAAAAACACACATAGAAGTCATTAAAACATTGGCTAATCACCCAAAAGGGTTAACAAAGAAACAACTCTTAGAAAAATGCAACCTACACCATTCAGGATACACCTCAAAAGTATTTAACGACCTCATCGAATCCGGATTTATTTCTCAATTTTATTCCTTTCATAAAATAGAAAGAGAAGCGACACTTCGACTCACAGATGAATATTGTCTTTTCTACATGAAGTATATCCAAAAACATAAAAATCAAGGAAAGGGAACGTGGCAACAATTATCAAACAAACACAGTTATAAGGTGTGGTCAGGATATACTTTTGAGAACATTTGTTTAAAACATATACTACCGATTAAAAAAGCGTTAGGTATAGAAAATGTATACACTAACCACTCTTCTTGGTCAGACACTAAACATCAAATAGATTTAGTTATTGAACGAGACGATAATCGAATCAATCTATGTGAATTAAAATTCTACAATGCAGCGTTTACTATTGACTCCAATTACCTACACGAATTACGAAGTAAAATTTCTCATTTCAAAGAACAAACAAAAACTAAAAAGGGCGTGTATTTAACAATGATTACTAGTTATGGAATAAAGACAAACGCCCAGAGTTTGAGCATCGTTGAGAATAGTCTGACTGTAGAATCATTGTTTTACAATTGACTTATAACACTACTTTAACTACAAAACAAATAGACTTAAAGTAGTAGCATAGGTATTTAAAAGAAGGGGTGATATACAAAAAATAGACATAAACAACTGCAGGAAAACATTTCCAGTGGACCGGAATGATTTGATTTAACATGAAGGAATTAAGAATAATTTAGCGAGGTGTAAAGAGAATTAAGAGACCTTCGGTCTAGGGTAAACCACTGGATAATATTTCTAAGCTTATCGTAGAAAAACATATACTGCAGAGCGAGAAGAATGGGGAATGGGTCAACAAGCTATATTTCACAAAAATTTTGAATGAAAATAGAATTTTGAGGCGTTAAAGTACAAATACTATCTAAAAAAATTGATTTCATTAACATCTTTAAAAATCTATCCACAACACACAAATTATTTGGCACAATTTGTGATATTTGCATATAAAATCAATACTATGAAATTTTTACTCTCATTTTGCTTGTTACTAAGTATTTCTGCAGTGGCTCAAACAAAAGATTCAGATCCTAAAGCACAAGGTATTTTAGACAAACTCTCTACAAAAATGAAAGCGTTAAAAACCTTTCAAATTGAATTTACCGCATCCATCAAAAACACTACAACAGGAAGTAACCAAAGCGAAATTGGCAAAGGTTGGGTAAAAGGAGATAAGTTTTGTGCCTCCTATGGCGACAATACGATCATTTGCAACAGTATCAAAACTTGGACTGTCATTAAAGAAGATAAAGCCATCTATCAATCTGATGCTTCAAGTGGTGATGCTGATGGGATAAATCCAAAAAAATTGATGACCATTTGGGAAACAGGATTTAAAAATAAATACGACAAAGAAGACGTCGTAGATGGAGAAAAAGTTCATGTCATTTACTTATATCCAAAAGACCCTAAAAAGGTCGAATATCACACGGTAATTTTATATATTACAAAAGCAGGTCTTGACCTTAAAAAAGCAATCATGAAAACGAAAGATGGGACGGTTATGACCTACACACTGACCAATTTCATTGAAAATCCAGTAATAGATGACGCTAAATTTGTGATTGACTTAAAGAAATACCCGGGGTATAAGATGGTTAAGGATTAATGAGTGACGAAGTGAAGAGTTACGAGTGACGAAAGTGACGACATAAAAACTTATACCGTTTCAAGTGACGAATCATCTATTATAGTTCATTGTTTATTCTTAGAAACTCCTGAATAAGAGTTGGTTAAATTCTAAAATTTGTCGCTAAAATTTTATCAATTATTGGTTTTACTTCTGATATAATCCCTTTTGATTTAACCAAATGAATCACACCTAAAGTACCAGTAATTTTAACATTTAACTATACTGCTAACTTACGACCTTTTAAATCATCAATTAACAAAAGAGAATTTTCGTTTTCTAAAGCAAGAGCAATTGCACTAGCTTCACCTAAACCTAATTACACTGAAAGTATTTTTTGATAATTAATATCTCTTACATTTTTTACCTGTATCCATTTAGGAAATTCTTCACCAAACTCCTCAGAAATTTCTTTCGTCGTAAACACATGATTGTATAATGATTTTAAAAGTTCTAATTGATTTATTTTAGAAAGCAAAATCAAACAACTTGTATCTGATATTACTATTTCATTATGTATTTGCAATATCACTTATTAAATCATCTATAGACGAACTTATTAATGATACGTCATATTTACCTAACAGTTCAATAAAAGTTCTTTTAGAAAGTCCTGCAAGACTAGCAGCTTGCCCAGAAGACAATCTTCCATCATCTTACAACTTAGAAGCTATAATCATTGAAAAATCAACATCATTTAGATTAAAATCTTCCGGAATTTGAATTGTTTTCATCTATACAACATTTTATTAAATATTCAAAATATCATTGAAAGGTCAAAATCAAACAAATAAATTCAATAAAGAATTAATAATTATCTAAAGCAATGGCAGCTTCTATGAAACGTTGTTTAGGTAAGAAATTATGCTCTAAGTCAGCTGCAAATGGAATTGGGGTATCTAAAGAAGCAATTCTTTTAACAGGAGCATCTAACTGAGAGAAACAATTCTCATTGATAAGAGCAACCAACTCCCCTCCTATTCCACCAGTCATGCAATCTTCATGTAATACAATTCCTTTTCCTGTTTTACGAACTGATTCATAAATTGCATCCGTATCTAAAGGTGCTAAAGAACGTAAATCAACAATATCCAAATCTAATTCTGGATGTGCTTCCGCGACCTCTAATGCCCAATGCACTCCCATTCCATAAGTAATTACTGAAATATTCTCACCGGAACGAACGGTTCTAGCCTTCCCTATCTCAAACGTGAAATATTCATCTGAAACATTTCCTTTAATACTTCTATATAAGTTTTTGTGTTCAAAATACAACACCGGATTTGGATCTTCAATTGCCGCAGCTAATAAGCCTTTTGCGTCTTCCGGAAATGCCGGGTATACAATTTTCAAACCTGGAGTATGGAAAAACCACGCTTCGTTGGATTGAGAGTGGAAAGGTCCTGCAGCAGAACCTGCCCCAGTAGGCATACGTACGACCACATCGGCATTTTGCCCCCATCTCCAATGCGATTTCGCTAAATTATTTACAATCTGATTAAATCCACACGTAACGAAATCTGCAAATTGCATTTCCACAATCGACTTCATTCCAGCAATCGACAAACCTAAACCTGCACCAACAATCGCTGATTCACATATAGGTGTGTTTCTAATTCTCTCTTTCCCAAACTCCTCTACAAACCCCTCTGTGATCTTAAATGCACCTCCATATTCTGCAATATCTTGCCCCATGATTACCAATTCAGGAAATTTATGTAAAGACTGACGTAAACCGTCTGAAATCGCATCAATAAAACGTTTTTCTGATTTTGGCGAGGAAGGATTTAAAGTATCGATTGTTTGAAAAGGCGCATATAAATCATCAAATTCTGACTGCGTATTTGGTACAATTTTTTCTTCCGCAAAAGCAATGTCTAAACCTGTTTGAATTTCTTGTTTTATTTCTTCACGAATGGCAGTAATATCACTTTCAGTCAATACACCTTCTTCTCTTAAAAACAACTCGTAATTTGCTACAGGACATTTTTTTGCCCATTTGTCTTGAATTCCATCTGGGTAATATTTTGTACCTGAAGATTCTTCGTGACCACGCATACGGAAGGTCATGCATTCCAATAAAAATGGACGTGGTTTTTTACGTATTGAAGCAGCAATTTTACGAACGGTAGAAACGACATCTAAAATATTATTTCCATCCACTTGAAACGCATCCATACCATAACCAATCCCCTTATCTATGAATTGTTTACATTTAAATTGCTCCGCACTTGGCGTAGATAATCCCCAAGCGTTATTTTCAACTACAAAAATCACTGGTAAATCCCAAACAGAAGCTACATTTAATGCTTCATGAAAGTCACCCTCACTCGCTCCTCCATCACCCGTATATACAATCGTAGCTTTCCCTTCCTTTCTTAAATTAGAAGCTAAAGCAACACCATCCGCCAACGCTAATTGTGGTCCTAAATGAGATATCATCCCTACTACTTTATGTTCTTTCGATCCAAAGTGAAATGAACGATCTCTTCCTTTAGTAAATCCAGACATTTTTCCTTGAAATTGGGCAAATAATCGATTTAAAGGAATATCTCTAGAAGTAAATACACCTAAATTACGGTGCATCGGAAACATGAATTCGTTTTTATCCATCCCTAAGGTTGTTCCAACAGAAATTGCTTCTTGCCCCCAACCTGAAAACCATTTAGAAATCTTTCCCTGACGAAGTAAAATCAACATTTTTTCTTCAATCATTCGAGGCTTAACCAATGCTTTGTAAATCGATTTCAATTCAGCATCTTCAAAACCAGTACGGTCATAGGATATCGTGCGTTTTTCTAATGTTTCCATAAAGTATTTATTATTGATGTAAATTTAAGATAATATAGTGGAAATATTGATAGAGTAGAATGTTTTTTTGTTGGAGTGAATCGTATTTTTTGTTGGGGTGAATCGCGATTCACCCCAACAAAAAAGCCGATCCCAACTAAGGAACCGGCTTTCAATTTATTTTATATTCGATTATACCAAACCTTGGTCAATCATAGAATCAGCAACTTTAACGAAACCTGCAATGTTTGCACCTTTTACATAGTCAACATTTCCGGTAGCATCTTTACCATATTTCACACAAGCTTCATGGATAGAAACCATAATGCTGTGTAATTTAGCATCTACTTCTTCTGCTGTCCAGTTGTAACGTAGAGAGTTTTGAGACATTTCTAAACCAGAAGTAGCAACACCACCAGCGTTAGACGCTTTACCTGGAGAGAAAAGAATTTTAGCATCTTGGAATACAGTAATAGCTTCTGGTGTAGAAGGCATGTTTGCTCCTTCAGCAACACAGATACATCCGTTAGCAACCAAAACTTTTGCTTCGTCACCACTAACTTCGTTTTGTGTAGCACAAGGAAGAGCGATATCAACTTTAACTTCCCAAGGACGTTTTCCAGCAACAAATTTCGCAGATGGATATTTAGCAACATACTCAGAGATACGACCTCTTTTTACATTTTTTAATTCCATCACGAACGCTAATTTATCTGCATCGATACCAGCTTCGTCGTAAATATACCCTTCAGAATCAGAGAAAGTAACAACTTTACCACCTAATTGTGTCGCTTTTTCACATGCATATTGAGCAACGTTACCAGAACCAGAAACTGCAACAGTTTTACCTGCAAAACTATTTCCTTTAGTAGCTAACATTTCTTTTGCAAAATAAACTGTTCCGTAACCTGTAGCTTCTGGACGAATCAATGATCCACCCCAGTTGATACCTTTACCAGTAAGAACACCTACGAACTCGTTACGAATTCTTTTGTATTGTCCAAACATGTAACCAATTTCACGTCCACCAACACCGATATCACCAGCAGGTACGTCTGTATTAGCTCCAATGTGTTTACATAATTCAGTCATAAAAGATTGACAAAAACGCATTACTTCGTTGTCAGACTTTCCTTTAGGATCAAAATCAGAACCACCTTTACCACCACCCATAGGAAGTGTAGTTAAAGAGTTTTTGAATACTTGTTCGAAACCTAAAAATTTCAAGATAGACAAGTTAACAGAAGGGTGAAAACGTAAACCACCTTTATATGGTCCGATTGCAGAGTTAAATTCTACACGGTATCCTCTGTTTACTTGGATTTCTCCTTTGTCATCCAACCATGGAACACGGAACATAATCGTTCTTTCTGGCTCCACCATACGATCTAAAATCTTATTAGTCTTGTACTTAGGATTCTCTTCCATGAAAGGGATAACTGCTTCAGCTACTTCATGAACTGCTTGTAAAAATTCTTTTTCGTGACCGTTTGTAGCTTTTACTTTGTCCATAAAAGCATCAATCTGTGCTTGGTGATTGTTTGACATTATAACTAAATTTAATTATTTCTTAGACAAATGTATATATTTTTAATATACGCTTAATAAAAGATTTTGAAAAAAAACAGGTTGATTATTAACAAAACTTTGTGATAAAATTCAATATCATTTCTTTACCTTTTGGAGTCAAAATAGATTCAGGATGAAATTGCACACCAACTATTGGTAAAGACTTATGCTCTAAAGCCATTAACACCTTGTTTTCAGAGGTCGCAGTAACATTTAAACACTCAATCTCTCCAAGATCTATCGCCCAACTATGGTACAATCCAACTTCAAAAAATTCATTCAGATTAGTGAATAACTTATTAGGATAATTCTGTTTGCACTTTTCTGAAACCCCATGCTTCACCTCCTGTTGGTTGTATAATCTACCTCCAAAAAATTCTGCTAATGCCTGCATACCTAAACATACACCTAAAATTGGTTTAGTTTGATAAAATTTAGTTATAACATCCAATAATAGTCCCGCATCTTTTGGTAGACCTGGACCGGGAGACAATACTATCGCTGTGTATTTTTCAATATCCTTCAAATTAATTTGATCATTACGAATAACATCTACCTTACAATTTAACTCTTCAAAATAATGAACGAGGTTGTAAGTAAAGGAATCGTAGTTGTCGATGATTAATATATCCATGTTGAGTATTGTTTAGCAAAGATAATTATATGAAGACAAAAGACAAAAGACATAAGACAAAAGACATAAGACGATAGAGATAATTAAATAGAATACAAAAATAGAATCTATGTATTTTCTAAATGATAAAGTCTAATCTCTAGTATCTGAGATCTAGAGTCTATTAAAAACTCCCTACTTATTATGGAAAAGATTATCTTTAGCCTATTAAAAACAAAACCATGAAACAAACATTTAGCATTCCAGGTGCACCTGCACCAATCGGACCATATAGTCCAGCAGTATTAAAAAATGACACCTTATATATAAGTGGTCAAATACCAACTAATCCAGAAACTGGTAAATTGACTTTAGAAACAATCGAAGCTTCGACAAAACAAATTATGGATAACATTGGCCTATTATTAAAAGAAGCAGGGATGAATTATTCAAACATAGTTAAGTGTACTATTTTCGTGACAGACTTAAATGACTTTGTAAAGGTAAATAGTGTATATGGTTCATACTTTGAATCTATGCCACCAGCAAGGGAAACTGTACAAGTTAGCCGACTACCTTTGGATGTTCCGATTGAGATTTCTTGTATCGCTGTTAGATGAAAGACTGAAAGATACAAAGACATTAGACAAAAGACTTCAGACTATATTCTAATTCCTATTTACTAATTCCTAACAACTTAAACTCTGCATCAAGACTTTGATATATCGGTTATTATTGTAAACTATAACGTCTCTTATTTTTTAGAGCAATGTTTGGTTTCAGTATATCGTGCTTTAGATGGTATTTCTGGAGAAGTGTTTGTCGTGGACAATAATTCGATTGATGGTTCTGTGGAAATGGTTCAACAAAAATTTCCACTAGCAAACATCATAGCAAATAAAGAAAATGTTGGGTTTTCAATTGCAAACAATCAAGGTATCCGGTTATCAACTGGAAAATATGTATTATTATTAAATCCAGACACTGTTGTAAGTGAAGACACGTTTAGTAAAACCATTACTTTCTTAAATCAACATCCAAACGCAGGAGGATTGGGTGTCCGAATGATTGACGGTAAAGGAGTTTTTTTACCGGAATCAAAAAGAGGTCTACCTACTCCTTCCGTTGCGTTTTCTAAAATCTTTGGTCTATCGGCTCTTTTTCCGAGATCAAAAAAAGCAGGACGATATCATTTAGGTTTTTTACCTGAAAATGAAATTAATAAAGTAGACATACTCAGTGGTGCATATATGATGATGCGCAAAGAAGCATTGGATAAAGTGGGGTTGTTAGATGAGGCTTTTTTTATGTACGGTGAAGACATCGACTTATCCTACCGTATTCAATTAGGAGGGTATGACAATTATTATTTCCCCGAAACAAAAATCATACATTATAAAGGAGAAAGTACGAAGAAAAGTTCCGTTAATTATGTATTTGTATTTTATAATGCAATGATCATTTTTGCAAAAAAACATTTTTCACAAAACAATGCAAATCTATTTTCATTCCTAATAAATCTTGCTATCTACTTAAGAGCAGGTGCCGCCATATTGGTGCGATTTATCAAAAAATCATTCCTTCCCTTCATTGACGCATGTCTGATTATTTTAAAATTATTTTTCATAACGCACTACTGGAAGACCTTTAAGGACATAACGTTTGACCAACCCATTCTAAATATAGCTTTACCTAGCTATACATTAATCTGGATGTGTAGCATTTATTTTTCTGGAGGTTATGACAAACCATTCAAAACAAAAACTTCACTATACGGAACACTTTTAGGTACAATTTTCATCCTTACTTTATACGCACTACTTCCAAAATCCTATCAATTCTCTCGTTTATTCATAATCGTTGGAGCAATACTAGTTGTTTTATACTATATAATTTCTAGACAAATATTAGCTAGAATTATTGGAGGTGAATTTTCGCTTAACGAGAAAAAACAAAAAAACTTTGCTATTGTTGGTTCTCCTATAGAAATTGAGCGTGTTGAACAACTCTTAAAACAAAGTAATCCTGGAAATCATATAAACTATGGAGTTTCGGCGAGCGATGAAAAATTCGAAAATCAACTAGGTACCATTTCACAATTGGATCAAATTGTTCACTTACACCCTATTGACGAGGTGATTTTTTGCGCAAAAGACATTAGCTCTAATTCAATTATAAATTGGATGGTCGCCCTAAACAAACATCCTATTGATTTCAAAATCGCACATCCAGACTCTCTCTTCTTAATAGGTAGTAACTCTACTAATTCAAATGGCGAACTATATACGATAGACTTATACACTATTAATACGCCTTCCAACAAACGCAACAAACGAACTTTTGACATTCTTATTTCACTTATCGGGATTCTACTAATTCCTTTTACTATTTATATATATTCAAATAAGAAACAATTCATTCTAAACTTATTCAATTGTTTGATCGGTAAAAAAACATGGGTAGGTTTTTCATTTCACAGTTCAAATCATCCAATTAATTTACCAAAAATCTCTGATGGAATCTTTAATCCAACTTCTAATTCTCAAACAACTGAACCCTTTTTAGTGGATAAATTGAACATGATTTATGCGCGAGATTATTCAATCAAAAAAGATTGGGACATTTTCAAAAAGAATTTAAGATCCTTAGATCGAAAATCTTGATAAATATTTATCAACTTCACAAGCCTATTCGTTGTTCGTTCAGAAAAATGACTTATTTTTGCCAACGAATTAACATTGAAAATCCACTACAACATGGCACAAATGGAAATCAGACTTCCTAAAATGGGAGAAAGCGTAACAGAAGCAACAATTACAAATTGGTTAAAAAACATAGGCGATGCAGTTGCTATGGACGAACCATTAGTAGAAGTAGCTACCGACAAAGTGGATAATGAATTACCTTCGGAAGCAGAGGGAGTTTTAGTGAAAATTTTCTTTGAAAAGGATCAAGTTGCTCAGGTTGGTGATGTAATTGCTATCATTTCAACAGATGGGTCATTAGCGACCGAAACTACTGTTCCTATAGTAGAAGAAATCATTCAAGAAACAGCTCCTACAGTAAGTAATGCTACGCCATCTTTAATTTCAGAAGTAACTTCAGGTTCAGGGAATAAATTTTATTCTCCTTTAGTAAGAAGTATTGCTGAAAAAGAAAATATTTCAAACAACGAATTAGATACAATTCCTGGAACTGGTCAAGAAGGACGAGTTACTAAAAAAGACATACTTGATTTTGTTTCAAATCGTGGAACAGCAAAAAATATTTCTATACCTTCAGCAAGTCAAAATGCACCTGCACCAGTAGTAGCTGCTCCTGTTTCAACACCTACACAAGCACCAGTAGCTAAAGAAGTTGTTACGGCAATTCCATCTGGAGGTGACGAAATCATTGAAATGGACAGAATGCGTAAGTTAATCGCAGACCACATGGTCATGTCTAAGCACACTTCTCCACACGTAACTTCATTTGTTGAAGCTGACGTTACGAACATTGTAAAATGGAGAGAGAAAATCAAAGATGGTTTCAAGAAAAGAGAAGGTGAAAATATAACATTCACTCCAATCTTTATGGAAGCAATTGCAAAAGCGATTAAAGATTTTCCGATGATCAATGTTTCTGTTAATGGGACTCAAATCATTAAGAAAAAAGACATCAATTTAGGCATGGCTACAGCTTTACCTAGTGGTAACTTAATTGTACCTGTAATTAAAAATGCAGATCGATTAAATTTAACTGGATTAACAAAAGCGGTAAATCAATTAGCTAGAAATGCACGTGACAACAAATTGAAACCAGAAGATATTCAAGGAGGTACTTACACGGTTACTAACGTAGGTTCTTTTGGAAATGTAATGGGAACACCAATTATCAATCAACCACAAGTTGCTATTTTAGCTTTGGGTGCAGTACGTAAAATGCCTGCAGTTATAGAGACCCCTGAAGGTGATTTTATTGGTATACGACACAAAATGTTTTTATCTCATTCCTACGACCACCGCGTTGTTGACGGTTCTTTAGGTGGTCAATTTGTAAGAAGGGTTGCGGATTACTTAGAAGCTTTTGATATTAATAGAGAGATTTAATTTTCGACTGATTAATACTATATAAGGTATATAAGATTTTCGAACCTTATAGGAAAGTTTGAATTGACAGTTTATTACCCTTAAGGAAAATAAAATATTTGACCTTAGGAAAAGACAAGAATTGAATAGAGATAAAAGTAATAATTAGATTAAAAGCTCGATTTTTCGGGCTTTTTTTTTTGAATTAATCAATAATAAAAAAATATGCTTTATATTTACTACTTTGTAAGTGAACTATTTATATAGGCAGTATCCTTAATTTAAAAGTTTGACTTGTAATTAACTTATAATCAATTCAATAGAATTACGATATGAGATTTT
>CANCJF010000089.1 GCA_947378245.1 Bacteroidota bacterium | reverse complement strand
ATCTACAATCATCTTAGCATGACCTCCAGTTTGAGCTAACCCTATCGCTTTTAATAATTGTATTAATTCAATATATTCTCCTGAAATCTTAAAATCTTGTGTTATCATTTCTTTTCTATTAATTTATTAAATACCAAATGTGATGCCTTAAATGGACTAATCTTACCCTCAATCACTTCTTTTTCGATTTGCTGAATATACGCTGACGATTGATCCAATAAACGATTCCAAAGTAGGTCACGAACTGATTCTCGCATCCAATATACAGACTGTTCATTTCTTCGTTGTTCAAAGTAACCATTCTGCTTAATTTCAGTTTCAAACGCTTTAATCATTTCCCATACCTTTAGTACGGACTGTTCATTAAACATACTATAAGATAATACTTTAGGTGTCCATGTAGAATCTTTAGCCAGAAATAAATGGATCGCAGCACGATAAGTCTGAACAGCTAAATCAGTTTTTTCAGGCAGCTCATCTGACTTAGTAATAACCACAGCATCAGCTAATTCCATAATACCTCGCTTAATACCCTGTAATTCATCACCTGCCACGGGTAACATTAACAACAAAAAGAAATCTGTTAATGCATGAACGGCTGTTTCGGATTGACCAACCCCAACTGTTTCTATCAAAATAACTTCAAATCCTGCTGCTTCGCATAACAAAATCGACTCGCGTGTACGTTGTGCTACTCCTCCCAAGGAATTACCAGAAGCTGTAGGTCGTATATATGCTAACGAGCTACTTGCCAAAACATTCATACGTGTTTTATCCCCAAGTATACTTCCATGACTACGCTCACTACTTGGATCAACAGACAATACCGCAACTTTTAGTCCTTGAGAAACTAGTTGCATCCCTAAACTTTCAATAAAGGTACTTTTACCTACTCCTGGAACTCCGGTAATTCCTATTCGAATAGATTTTCCTGTAAATGGTAAACAACGATCTATGAGCTGTGCAGCTTTTTCTTGATCTGCCTGTATCGAACTCTCAATAATGGTAATAGCAGAAGAAAGCGATGAACGTACACCGTTACGTACACCTAAATAAAGTGACTCTACAGAAAGAGATTCTTTAAAATCCCTTCGATGCTTCAACCAATCATGTTCGTTATTTGTCGTCATATTTAAGTGGGCTAATAGACAAATTTAATCAATGTTTTACTAACTTTACTCTAATATTTCGTCACTATTCACCCAATTCTATCTTATATGCCTCCTATTGTTTTAAAAAAAACACTCACCACTCTTCGCTCTTCTCTCATAACATTCTTTCTACTCCTCTCAATTCCTATCTTCTCTCAAGACTCATTACATAAAAAAAACATACTCCCTAAAACCATCAATCTATCATTAACATCTATCGCCTACTTCGAATTCACTTCTCAAATGACCCAACATTTTTTTAAAGAGTATCCCTATGGAAAATTTCACTTGAAACAAGATTGGAAAACATGGAGAGGTATGGATAAATTTTATCATAATTATGGTTCCTATCAAATGAGCGCTCTTTTTTATCAAGCAAATAGATTATCTGGTTTTGATTCTATCAAAGCATTAAACTTAGCTTTTTTAGAAAGCACACTTTTTAGCACAACCAAAGAATTTGCAGATGGACACATTGACATTGGCGGTTGGTCGTGGTATGATATTCTGATGAATTTCACAGGTAATTCACTTTTTTATTCGCAACAGCGCTTTTTAGGAAAACAAAAAATACAATATAAATACAGCTATTTTTCAAGTGACTTACAAAAATACAATCCAACTGTGCTCGGTACTTCATATAAGAATTATTGGCTAAAAGACTATAATGGAGAAACATTCTGGCTAAGTACCTCCCTCGGAGATTGGAATTTAACAGAAAATAAATGGCTCAAACCCATAGGTATTTGCGTTGGATACGGAGCAAATAACCTCATCAAAGAATGGGATAATCCAAGTTCGTATTCACCTCCTAGATATAGTCAATATTACCTTGGATTAGATATTAATTGGCAGCAAATACCAACAAACAACAAAGTTCTAAAAACGGTATTCTTTCTACTCAATCGCTTTCGTTTCCCTCTTCCTAGCATAGAATTTAATTCCCTCGGAAAACTACAATTCCACGGCTATAAATCTTAATTCATGTCCCCTATTTCAATCATAAAAACCGCTTATATACCTAATTTAGTTTTTCTACTTCACTCGTAACTCGTAATTCCCCCTATGATTTCAATCGGACTTCTCTCTGACACGCACAGCTACCTCGACCCGAAAGTGTTCGAATACTTCAAAGATGTTGATGAAATATGGCATGCAGGTGACATTGGATCGATTGAAGTGACTGACAAACTCAAAAAATTCAAACCACTTAGAGCCGTATACGGCAACATAGATGACCACATTCTACGAAGCGAATTTCCAGAATTCAACCGTTTCACCATCGAAAAAGTAGAGGTACTAATGACTCATATAGGAGGAAAACCAGGGAAATATTCCAAACCAGCATTCGAAGAACTAGAAGTAAAAGCACCAAAACTTTTCATCTGCGGTCATTCCCACATTCTCCTTGTGAAAATGGATCTAAAATATAACATGTTATGGATGAATCCTGGTGCATGCGGCATAAAAGGTTTCCATCAAGTAAAAACCCTCCTTCGTTTCCAAATCAACGGAGATAAAATCCAAAACCTCGAAGCCATTGAAATCGGAAAACGAGTTTAAACGCTAGTCCTGAAAGAACTCCATAAACTAACATAGAACACATTCCTATCGAGAAGAAGAACATCCTATCTAACATCATTAACTCCATCTCCCGAAAACCTTCAGGACGTGACTTCGTCACTCGTCGCTCGTCACTCATTTCATACTATTCCTTATATTTGTACGTTATCTAACCGCAATGAGAATCTTTATTCTATTCTTACTTCTTTTAATCTCTGAGAAATCCTTCTCACAAATTGGAGGTACCTCAAGCTTTTCATCTCTAAATCAATCTTTTTCTGCACGTGCTACAGCATTCGGCGGAAACTATATTTCAATAAAAGATGCCGATGTTAATCTTGGAATTCTAAACCCATCACTGCTGAACGAACAAATGAACAAACAAATCGGTTTTAGCCACCAAATTCAAACGGGTGGAATTAATTCAGGGATGTTGTGTACTTCAAGAAATTTAGTTAAAATACAAGGGTTCGGTAGCTTATCCCTACGTTATATTGACTACGGAAAAATGCAAGAAACACTCGAAAATGGAACGATTGTCGGCAACTTTACACCCGCTGATTTTATTTTAGGCGCTGGATATGGGAGAAAAATTAAAGAAAGATTAAGCATTGGACTTCAAACATCTCTTTTATATTCCCAATATTCTTCTTTTTTTTCTTTAGGTATTGGGGTTGATTTTGCTGCAACATATATAAATAAAGAAAAACAAACGTTGTTAACACTCGTAGTGAAAAATATTGGAGCTCAGTTTAAAGGATTTGTTTCGAAGAGTAACACAATGCTTCCTGCAGAAATTCAAATGGCATTTTCTCATAAACTTTCTCATGCTCCTTTTCGTTTTTCTTATCTTGCTCATCACCTTAATTATTGGGATATTTCTTATCAAAACCCTAGTAATTCCAGGAAAATAGACCCATTAACTGGCGACTCAATCAAAGTAATTCAAGCAAATATCTTTCAAAAAATTGCGCATCATTTTACACCTCAAATTGAATTTCTGTTATCCAACAACCTACATTTAAGGCTGGCTTTTGATTATCATCGGCGTGAAGAATACAAATTAACAAATAGACCTGCAATGGCAGGTTTTTCATTCGGAATAGGGATGTATTTTAAACGTTTTAGTTTAGACTATGGACTAAAAATATACTCTGCTGCAGGATTCTTAAATGGCGTTACATTAACCACAAATCCAACTAATTGGAAGAAATCCGTCAACTAAATTTCGTATCGTGCATCAAAAAGTTCTGTTAATCACACCTCCATTTACACAATTAAATACTCCTTATCCAGCAACTGCTTACCTGAAAGGTTTTTTAAACACACTGAATATTGAAAGCATTCAATGTGATTTAGGTATCGAAGTAATACTTAATCTGTTTTCAAAATCAGGTTTAACTAAAATTTTCAAGCATGCTAAAAACCTGAAAAACAGCTCTCAAAATACACAAAGAATTATACATTTAAAAGATAATTACATTAATACAATTGATAGTGTAATTTCTTTTCTACACGACACGAATCCAAGTATTGCTCATCGTATTTGTGAACGAAATTTTCTCCCTGAAGCTTCCCGTTTTGAACAATTAGAAGACCTCGATTGGGCATTCGGGACCATGGGAATCAGAGATAAAGCAAGACATCTTTCAACACTTTATCTTGAAGATTTATCCGACCTCATCAGCGAAACAATAGACCCTCACTTCGGATTTAGTAGATATGCTGAACGTTTAGCTCGATCAGCATCTAGTTTTGATCAATTATATTCCAATCTTCAAAAAAATCCTACCTACATTGATGAAATAACTTTGAATATTCTTGAAGAGAAAATAACAAATGAGAAACCTACATTAGTCGCTATTACTGCACCTTTCCCTGGAAACGTATACAGTGCATTTCGATGTGCTCAATTTATCAAAAAACTTGATCCTAGAATCAAAGTCACTTTCGGTGGTGGATATCCTAATACAGAATTAAGAAGCCTAAAAGATGTACGTGTTTTTGAGTTTTTTGATTTCATTTCGCTCGACGATGGCGAAGCTCCTTTACTAAACATCATCGAATTTTTAAATGGAAAAAGAAACCTGCAAGAATTAAAACGTACGTTAGTACTTCAAAACAACTCAGTAGTTTATATTAACCAATCAAAAACACCCGATTTCAAACAAAAAGATGTCGGCACGCCGGATTATTCAGACCTTCCTTTAAATAAATATCTGTCTGTCATTGAAGTTACAAATCCAATGCACCGCCTATGGAGCGATGGACGCTGGAATAAACTGACCCTCGCACACGGTTGTTATTGGAGCAAATGTACCTTCTGCGATGTTTCATTAGATTATATAAAAATTTATGAAGCAACTACTGCAACAATGCTAGTAGATAGAATGGAAGAATTAATTGAGCAAACAGGAACAAATGGGTTCCATTTTGTGGATGAAGCTGCTCCTCCTGCATTAACGAGAGAAGTGGCTCTAGAAATTATTCGTAGAAACTTAATTGTTGTCTGGTGGACAAACATACGCTTTGAAAAAAGTTTTTCCTACGACCTCTGTCGTTTATTAGCAAAATCTGGTTGCATAGCCGTGTCAGGAGGACTAGAAGTTGCCTCTGATAGATTATTAAACCTCATTGATAAAGGTGTAACTGTACAACAAGTAGCTCAAGTTACTGACAACTTTACCCAATGTGGAATTATGGTACACGCATACCTTATGTACGGATTTCCTACTCAAACTGCCCAAGAAACAATTGATTCACTAGAAATGGTTCGCCAACTTTTCGAATTAGGTATTGTTCAATCTGGTTTTTGGCATCAATTCGCTCTTACAGCTCATAGTCCTATCGGTTTAGCCCCTGAAAAATTTAAGATTAAAATAACTGGACTTCAAAATGGCTCATTCGCAAACAACGATCTTTATCACGAAGATAAAACTGGTTGTGATCATGCCTTATTTAGTGATGGGTTAAAAAAAGCTCTCTTCAATTACATGCATGGGATTGGCTTTGATCTTCCTTTGCATTCCTGGTTTGATTTTAAAACACCGAGAACATTAATTCCTCGCAATTACATAGAGCGCGCTTTAGAGAATCAAAATACAAATGATTTAAAAAACTCAACGAAAATTTATTGGATCGGTCCCAAACCTATTTTCACCGAATTTACTTCAAACAAAAAAGGAAAAATCATTCAGAAAATAAATATCCAATTCACTACACTCAAAGAAGAATTTACTCTTTCTTTCAATAAAAATATCGGATTACTTATTCAAAATTGGATCGAACAACTCCTCGAAAACAAAAAATTAAATATTGAAATCATACAAAAAGATCTTTCAAAACATCAACTCGGAAACCTAAACCAGATAATAAATACCCAGAATTTTTCTCTTCTAAGAGATCTAGGCCTCCTTTTCATATAATCATAACTCACAAATCTGAAAGAGCGAAATAGGATAACGATGGGCGAAGCCCATCTAAGCGAATCTCTTTTACCTAACTATCCCTACCAAAACTCCCATATTAAAATACATCCCTGTAAAATCTATTTGGTAATTGTTCCGATAATGAGTTAAATGTTGTTCATCTGAATATTGACTCAAAAAGAAACCTCCTCCTATATATGTATCTAAACATATGATATCACGAATTATCTTTTGATAACCTAAAACATATCCGACATACCCTAAATTCAATTTACGATTGATTTCTTTCGCCTCATTTTCAACAAGAGAAGTTAAATTTAAACGACGGTAAAATAACTCTGGTCCTAAATAAAACCCTTTTAATTGTTTACTTGGAAATTTAGCTAAATACTTACGAAACTGAATGTTGATTCCATACCCTAATGCTTCAACTTCATCTAATGTGTAAATTTTGTTTGCATTAACATCTTTATAAGAAAATTCTTGTACACTCAAATAAGGCTTAGCTAAACCTCTAGTGGATGCGTAGGTACCCATTAGACCAATACTTAAAGAATAACTAGGTGAAATCAAATGCTCGTGTGTAAGTTGAATCGTTCCCTGTACAGCACGAAAAAGATCTAACTTTATATTTTTAGTCCCATGACTTGTTATGTCTTGACTAAAGACTTCAAATACAGTGCTAAAAAAGATCAAAAAAATTAATACACGCATTAAATTAATGTTGTATGATACCTATAGTAACACCAAAACGAGGAATAACACCTGAATAGTCTAAGTTAGATATTCCTTTATAACGTGTAAAAGATTTCTCACCATCAACTTGGGACAAACGTAAACCACCACCAAAATTCACATCAACAGTGAATATCTGATTTACAAACACCTGACAACCTAATAATACCCCAAAATAATAAACATTATAACTTGACTTCGTCTCATTTGATAGCATTGAATATTTTCCTGTAGAAGGATCTAATGTTTCAGAAGTATTCATTTCATAAGAATTTATTCTCCTAAACATAAATTGCGAAGCCAAATATATAGGGTAATTCGTCTGAAAATTGCCTTTACCTAAATAACTACGATATTGGAATTCTGCACCATAACCTATGTTCTCTTTTGAACTTCCCATGCTTGAACCATATGTCGCAATACCATTCACAAGTATAGACTTACGGTTACCGATCGGAAACTCAGCCCCAGTCCAAAAAGTACCGCCAAAAAAACGAAGCACATCATTTTTTACAATATACTTAATGGTATCATTTTTAGGATACTTTATTCCTTGTGCATAACTTATTGAACTAACAATTAAAATAAGAAAAGAACTCAATATTAAATTTTTCATAATACATTTTTTTACAAATTTAACGTTAAACATCTAAAATTCAATCCAAGATTAGTAATAATTTGAAATTACTAGTAATCTTGTAAATTCTAATGTGATTTATTCATTCTTACTTTTGCACTATAATAATTTCTAAACCATATCGGAACTCTACTAACTTCTTTAATATCCCAGTGTTTTGAACCATCTTTTCCAAGCATAAAACTTGCAAACAAATTAAAATCCTTTCCCTCCGCTGAGTTGTCAAAATAATAAGAACGATAAGCTAATTGCGAAGCTTCATACATTAAATCCATAGTACGTAAATAACGACTTCTAATTTTATCTTCTGGAACATCATGACCGTGTTGTTTAACTCGCACCTCTTTTACGCGATAAACATTAATCTCAGGATCTTCTGTAGAAACAAAATAAAAATAAACGATATACCCCTGAGCTTTTGCCTCTTGTATAAAATCCAATTTGCCACGATGTGAAAATACAGTCTCAAACGAAAATTTCTTACGCAATCGAAGTAAAACTGTTCGAATATAAGTAGCTAATAATTGTGCGAAACGTTCACAATAATATTGATCTAACAAGTGTACAAAATTTCCTTCTAACCGAAACAAAGATCTCAATTTGAATTCGTTTAAATCACCTATCACTAATCCAGATAAAAGTACAATTGATATAAACTCTTCGGTATCAAATAATAGTTGATAATAACTAATGTCACAGCCTTTACCTTTTAATTCCGTTGCAATGTCATCGGCATTTAAATAAATTCCAAAATCCAAAGGTGTTCCATTTTCTTTTGTATAGGTGCGTATCGAGTTTATAATAGAACTCTTTCCGGATCCATTTGGTCCAGCAAAAATTCGAAGTCGTAATGTTTCGTTAATCAAGCGCTAAAGGAAAATTGGAAGAATCTGGTAATTCAACTAGTACAACAATACTACCGTCCTTAAATTCTCGAACGATTTGATTGCCTGCTTTTTTGACAATCGATCCCGCCAATTCAAAAGCAACAGAAGATGCTAATCTAACTGCCTTTTCAGATTTACTTACTAGTAAACGCTTTGTAAGATATGACTTGTCAATCCGATTACTCATAATCAAAAATACTCTGTTTGAATCGAATTTCAAACTATTTTATACATTGTGACAAAAAATAGAAATTTCGTTTTTCACCCCAATAAGGTACTAAAATATTTCCATTTACCTGATTAACAAACAATCCTTTTGCTTTTTCTAAATATTCTAAAGCATTCTTTGCGCCTCCTCCAAACATCTTTGGTGTAAAAAAAACCGCAACTCCTTTCAAATGATATATACGAGGATTTAAAGGATTAATCGCTTTTGCAGAATCTATATTTGCATTAAATAAATCTCCCTGAACTTTCCAACGACTTCCGCCATCAACAACCAGCCTTGCATTTGCAATTAATGCAGCTAAAATATATGTTTCTTCATTTTTAGGTTGTAATTGCTTAACTTTAAGTAAAAAATCATCTGCAATATCTAAATACATATCTCTCGTGTCTTTATCTATTTCTTTTTCTCTATAAGAAATCATAGCCTTTGAATATGCTGCATAATAATTAACGGCAAAATTTTCTGATTCCATATTCGCCAATAATTCCAATTTTGAAGAGGCCGCCATCTTTTTAGAAAATACCTGTGTGGTATCAAATTCTAAAAATGCAGCTGTTAACTTTTCTTCTAGTGTTTGTGCTTTGATTGAACTCAACCCAGTAGCAAATATTAGTAGTAATACTATTTTTTTCATCATCTTTAATATAAAATTATAAATCATCTTGATTAAACTGGGTAAACGAAAAATTCATTCCCACAAAGATTGAACGGTACATCGGAGGTACAATAGGATAGCTTGATTTCCCATCCATCGAATAACGATAACCCAATACATTCTTCGTATTCAACATATTATCCAAACTCACATAAAATACAGCAAACACTTTTTTATAAGACTTCAAATAAGAAGCTGTCATTGCTAAATTTTGATAATCCTTTACATGTTCAGATAAAAATGAAGTAGCTGAAGGATTATAATATGGTCTTCCACTTGAATAATTATAACTAAATGAAAAATTTGTATTAATCTTCTCTACCAAATATTTCACAATAACATTTAAATTGTTATTCGAAACATAATCAGGCGTTACTTTATCCGTATAGTTTTGATATAATCGTTTTGTATCTATATAACTATATGAAATCCAATAATCCAAATTCTTCACACTCTCTTTATCTCTCCAAAAAACATCTACACCTTGCGCATAACCGATTCCAGAATTGTCCAATGTCCCAAAATTCATTCTAAACTGATTTGGAGTATAAGCAACTCCTTTCTCTCTAATTAATTGCTGATAATCCTTGTAATATCCTTCTAAACGAAATACACGTCCCTTTTTCATATATTGATAATTCAACATGTAATGAATTGACTTTTGGAAATCTGGTCGATATCCCTGTAATAAATAATTTACAGCAGCCGTTTGGTAAAATATCCCTCCTGCAAATGATAATTGTGTATTCTTTCCAGTACGCAAAGCAAATGATAAGCGAGGAACTAAATTCCCTTTTGCTAATAATTGAGAATATTCACCCCTCACCCCAGGCTTTAATGCAAATTTACGTCCTAATTTAAATTCTGCCTCTGCGTATCCTGCGGTCATTATTTCATCAAACTTCCCAGATAAAGTATCGTAATTTTGTAAATAGGATATGCGTTGTATCTCAGACCCTAACAAAAAATTAAACTTCTTACTTGCCTCGTAGCGCATTTCTGCCCTTCCTTGTGCACGACTATCATTTTTATAAATTGCAAAAGATCCAAAACCAATATTGTCAATATTATTACTAAATGAAAAAGCAGTAAAATAATTCAATTTTGTTGTCGCTTGATATGTAAATGATGAATTAAAATAAGTATTCTCATTCTCTAAATTATAATTTAGTTTTGTCCCCGGGACCATTGGATTATTAATCTCAATGCCAGATTTTGAAAAAGATTTTGAAAAATTCATTTTAAATAATCCTTTATCATTATCCAATTTTGAAATCCATCGCGTAGAAAAAGTCCCCCCTTGTGGAACTTTATAAAAAGTTACATTAGTAGGTGTTAGTCCATAAAATGGTGCTAAATTTTGGTAAGTACCCGAATATTCAATCGCATTTTTCTCCATTAGCTTTGTACCCGAAACAGAAATACCAGCCATATTTGCTCCGACGTTCAAATTACTTTTCTCTGGTAAATCATTCGTTTGTAAATCCAAAACAGCTGATAATGCTTGACCATATCGAGCTGTATAACCACCACTACTGAAAGAGGTCCCTTTAAATTGAAATGGATTGAATCGACTACGTTGAGAAACTCCTGGCACACTACTCTGAAAAGCATTTTGGGCAATCATACCATCAATAATCATAGAACTTTCATTCACATCTCCACCACGCACCATTAATCCTGTCTGATCACCTCCATTACGCTGAACGCCTGGTAAAGTCTGAATAGCTCCGACTATATCTCCTTGTCCTCCAGCAGTTGTAACAATATCTAAGGGTTTTAGTACCGCAACACTTCGTTCGTTAGAAGCTTCAATCATTCCTGCAGAAATCACGACTTCCTCCATCATTTTCTCAGGTAAAGTCATCACTAAATTTAAGACTAACTCTTTACCCGACAAATCGATAGGCTGTTTTATTTTTTGCAAGCCAATACTTGAAACAATCAATGTATCTACGCCAATCCTATTTACAACAAATGAAAATTCTCCAGACTCTGAAGAAACACCTCCAACTTTTGCTAATTTTACAAAAATATTAGCATACATAACAGGCTTCCCCGCTTCATCTTTCAATTTCCCTTTTACTAGTGTCTGAGCACCTAATACCCCAGTTAATAAAATAAAAACAATCAAGCTTAAAATTTTCATCTATCAAAAAATTATATTTTTTCCAATTTATTTATATCACTTCAAGCACTGAAAGTGCGAAATACAAAACAGATGGGTACCACCCATCGACCAATATCTTATTAATAGATAAATCCTATTTCCTTACCAAAGGATAAATCAATTTCTCTAAACCATTTAACTTAATCTCTATCATTTGAGCCAACTGATTTCCTAACTTCCCTTTCGGGAAACCTTTATTCTGATACCAAACTAAATAGTTCTCCGATAGATCAATTAGCAATTTACCCTCATATTTACCAAAAGGCATACGAGCATTTGCTAATTCAATTAACTCTTTCCTACTATCACGTTGAAAATCCTCCAAAACTAAACTTTTATTATCAAGTCATTATTAAAACCCTATTAAATCTATCACACAAAGTATAAAAAACCTAATCGATGTTTAACAAGCATAAATAATCGAATTTCTATAATTCCAAGCACTGAAACTACGAAATATACCCACTATGGGCAAAGCCCATAGTGAACATTACTGAGCTACTATCGGTTGCTGCGTAACTGCTCTATAGGTAAACGTTTCGCAAATTTTTCTTCTAGCAAAACGAGTTTGTATATCTGATTGACACAATTTAATATATAATTCTCTTGATACGCCAAAGTATTCATAACTATTACCATCCGAAAAATCTAATCGTAAAACCTGACCTTTATGGTTAAAATCAACCAACAAACTAGAAGAAATACTTTCAACATATTTATCTTTATTTGCAGCTGCAGTTTCAGGAGAAATACTTACTAAAAAATGATATCCTTCAATCACTTTTTTACTAATCTCATCGGCTTCTGCTTTTTTAACTTCATCTTGAAATTTATCTGGATGATATTCTTTGACTAATTTTCTATAAGTCAATTTCATTTCCGCCAAAGTGGTGTTACGATCTGAATTATAAAGTTTTCTAAATTCTGTAATACGCTTCATAGTTGTTTTTTATTGATTTCTAATCAAAGAATCGGTTGGTTAATTAATTTTTAGCTGGAATCTTTGTTAATGTTTCTAACAAATAC
>CANCJF010000088.1 GCA_947378245.1 Bacteroidota bacterium | reverse complement strand
CATATTTGATTTTGTGCAAATTTACAAAATAAGCAATGTAAATCGATTTTAAAATTTATACGCAATGTAACTAAACTAGTAAAAAGACGTATAAAAATATAAAAATGTGAATATGGCTGTTAAACGTGCACCAAAAAAGGTAATTTTATCAAGTTTAAATACAGAAAAAATAATATCATTCACATTGATAATCATATTCTGTTTTCTATTGATAGTAAGTGCTTTACTTTATAACTTTATAGGCTTAAGTTGGGAAAACTTAATTATTCATGGAATGATGATTTGCGTATTTATTTTATTCTTTTTTTCGTTGAATAAAATCAGTCAAGTGAGTGTTTTAGGAGATTGTATTATCGTTAAAAAATCAAACTCAACTCGGATTGTAACACCATTAAAAGCCATTAAAAAAGTAAAACATGTTCCATTATTCAAACTCCAATTGTATTCATTAGAATTTAAGTTAGACGGACGTAATCAAAAAATACGATTTCTGAGTACTATTGACAAAGATTCTGACATTCAACTATTAACTGCTCACAAACGAATTAAAGTAGCTTAATTTATTTTTTCTTAATAAATGAAAAAGCAATAGGCACGATAAAAATTCCAATGGTCAAAAAAGAAACAAACATATCTGCCGTTTCACTTTTCATGAAAATTGAAAGTCCATGTTTAGGGAAAAAATGTTCATAAATAGAAAATGACAACTTCAATCCTAGTATTGAAATCACAACAAAAGCTGAAGTTTCCAAAAATGGAAATTTTTCCATTAAATTCACAAACCATTGAGCAACAAATCTCATTGCTAAAATCCCTATAAATACGCCAATACAAATTAAAATGGTATTTGGTGTGTACGCTACTGCAGCAAAAACATTGTCTATAGAAAAAGCCATATCCATCAATTCAACCAAAGCGATTGTAGCCCAAAAATTTCCAATGTATCCAACTGTTTTTCTATATAACCAATTGGCGTTTTTATCGACTAATTCCTCTTCATCTGTAGATTGTTGTTTTTTCTTCCACCAATCAAAAACCAAGTATAATAAATAGAGTCCACCTATTGGTTTTAACCACCAGATTTTAATTAATATAGATGCAAACAATAATGCTAAACCTCTAAAAATGTAAGCTCCTAGAATACCGTACTTCAATGCTTTTTTGCGTTGATTTTCAGGCAAATCTAGAACCATCGTTGCTAATACAGCAGCATTATCAATAGATAAGAGACTTTCTATTAACACTAAATTTCCAATAATAATTAAAGATTGGGTAGGGTTATCAAAGATTTGGTTAATTAAATCGTGCATAGAGATATTATTTGTGACAAAGTTAAACTAAAAATGCCCATCAAGGATGAGCATTTTAATTCAAAAATTGAAAAAATTATTTTGCTTTAAGAATTGTATCATATTTTTTCTCGTCAGGACTTAAAAGTAACGCTTTTTTAAAATATAAAATTGCTTCATCCTTACTCCCTAAATTAAATTTAATCCAACCAGCTAGATTAACGCCATCAAAATTAAAAGGATAACAATTTATATACGTCGTAATATAAGGCAAAGCAGACTTATAATCAGCTCTATTATAATAAACTAGTGCAAGGTTATAATTTGCGACTGCGTGAGTTGGATCAATCGCTATAATAGCTTTGTATTGCTCAATAACCGCGTCCCATTTTTCTAATGATGCTAATGCATAAACATAACCAATTCTAGCCTCTAAACTTTTAGGAGAAAGTTCTACCGCTTTTTTATAGCGTAATGAAGCATCACTAAACTTAGCATTGCAATAGTACAACCATGCCAAACGAACATTAATTTCGTAAGTATTCATACTAGCATACGGTGACAATACCTCAATTGCTTTCGCATATTTTAAATTATATTCATCCACATAACTTTGTTTGAATGCATTTCTCAATTCAATTTCATTTTGTGAGAATGATAAAATTGTAACCATTGAGAACAATCCTACTGTAACAATTTTTTTTAATCCATTTTTCATACTTCTTGATTTATATTTATTTATACTTTTTATTTTATTCCTAGCACCTTGTTAAAACTTGTATCATAAGGATTTATCATAAGTGCCTTCTTAAAAAAAACATATGCCTCTTCTTTTTTACCTACACTATACTTGATCCAACCAGCCAAACTATTCCCATCATAATCGAAAGGATATAGATTTACATATTTTTGCAGGTATTTCCATGAATTTCCATAATCTCCGCGATTATAATAAATCAATGCAAGTCGATAATTTGCAGTTGCATTATATCCGTCAATTTTTACAATGGCTAAATAATTGTCAACGACTTGATCCCATTTCTCCAGTGCACCTAATGGATAAACGATTCCTAATTTTGCTTCGATGCTTAAGGGCATTTTAGTGATCGCTTTTTTATAATAGCCAATTGATTCAATATATTTTCCTGCTTTGTAACTCAACCAACCCAAACGAATATTTAATTCATATGTTGAAGGTTCATACACCCCCATTAAATCATCCATCGCTTTTTGATATTTCAACTGATATTCAGAATCATAACTTTTTTTCAATGCTTCTCTTATGGCATTATCAGATTGAGCAAACACACATATCGAAAGTGTTACACATACGAAAAGTCCAACTATTTTTTTATTTAAAATTTCCATAATAAATTAAGAATAAATGAATGATTTAAATAATTATCAATGTAAGATTTAGCTTTTGAACCTGTATTTGTAATATAATATCTATCATAGGAAGATTCTCGCTTTAACAGATCATAACGGCAGGCAACACTCCATTTTTGGTTTAAATAGTAAGTTAGATTTAAACCTGTTTTCATTGTGATTTTATCAGAAATATTATAAACGACATACCCATTTCCTTCTGTGAAATTCTTTAAATTTCCTGCGTAAAGATATACATCATACCATAATTTACTTGTAATTTCTCCACCAATTTTAGTGAAATATACATTTCTAGTATCCGAATTATCTTTAGAAATCGAGAATCCACCAGTAATATTTAGATTGAAATTTCCGATTGGAAAATAACTTGCTTGCGCTGTGTATTGCATTATCGAAATCGCATCGATTTCATTTAATCCAAAACTAAGCATAGGTGTTATTTTTCCATACGTTTTCGTTATCGATATATTTGTCACTAAATTATTTCTTGAAGTTATACTGTCATGGTACTTGTAACTAAATGATGAACTGTTATAATTTGCGTACAATTTATTTTGCATATAATACATATATTGACCGCCAACTAATAAATTAAAATGATTTGGAAGTGTAACAGTTAATCCTGTATATGCCTGATATTGAGATAAGGTATAGTTATGAGCAGTATCTTTCAGTGAAAGCAAATTTCTAGAATATATGTGCTCTTCGCGATTATTTAGTACTAATGAGAGTCCTGAATATCCTTTGATTCGTTTAGATATAGGATAACCCATACCTACCTGAAAATACTGAATAGACTTCATTCTGTCAGATTCGGCATAAACTCCATTTCCAAGTAATGAAGCCTCAGTTAGATCTTTTGCTAAAAACAGCGAAGAATCTTGCTTATCTGCATAACTAGAAGTCTGATATCCAGATTCAAATACAAGTGATTTTTGAAGTTTGATTAATTTACTAAATGCTTCTTGATAAATGTTAGGCATTTTAGCAATTAATAATTTTGCTTCTTCCAATTTTTCAATATATAGGTAAGAATAAAATAAAAATTCTTTCGTATACATGTCAGATGGATAAAATTCTAGCGCTTTTTGAAGATGTATGGAAGCAAGATAAAATTCATTTTTCTTAAAAAAAGAAACTCCCATTCTTACTCTTAAAAAATACGAATCAATTCCTACGGATAATGCATTTTTAGTTAAAGTAATCAACTCAGTATGTTTGCCTTTCATAAAATAAACATATGAAGCACTATCAACGTATGATTCCTTTAATTTAATATTCTTCTGTGCCCACGAAAAATTCGTTAGCACAACCAAAAGAAATAAAAGTCTTAATTTTCGCATATTGCTGTGATTTTAGATTTTGAAGAAGCGATTGTAAACTCATTTAATTTAGAAGATTTCAATTCTGTACTATATTGAAAAGCTTTTGATTTTATTCCCATCACCTTAATTTCTGCAGAAGATTCCAATCTAATTTTAGAAGGAATATGAACATCATCAATGTATGCGTAATTTACTTTAAAATAGGATCTTACAAAACGATAGAAAGGAGCTATGAAATCCTGTAATACATTTAATACCTGAAGAGAAATTGTTGCAACTGGATAATTTGCTTCAATTTCTAAATTTTGATAAAAACCTAAGACTAATTTGTAGTGTGCTAAATAGAAATGATAGAGTATGGATTTTTTAGTCCCAAAATAACTTGTAAACACTAACATATTACCATCGTTATAGAAATAAGCAATCGCTTTAGTTTTATGACAATAGATGTATGAATTATTTACGCTATCTGTAAAAACTTCCCAGTTTTGATTTGGTTGATCTTTTCCGTTCTCTTGAATTTTCCAGTTCAATGTTGTTCCTGGATTGAATTCAAAAGCTGATTTTAACAAGGGGTTCACCTCTACTGCCTGTATAAATTCTCCCTCTCTAGGTTTAGAAAACGTTTTAAGTTCAAAGCCATTCTCATTTCGTTTCATGTAATATGCTAAAGGAAAATCAAGTGTTTTAGCTCCTATTATTGGTGAGGCTTGCAATTGAAAGTGGATGTGTGGCTCAGGTGAACGACCTGAATTTCCACAGTATGCAATAATTTCCCCTTTTTTTACAAAATCTCCCACAGCATATTTCAATGAACCCATTTTTAAGTGACTCACTTGACTATATAAACCATCGGCATGATATATCACCATTGAGTTCCCCCAATTTTGAATCGTATTATTTCCATTTACAACATTGTCTTCCACATTATCTGACACAACCGCTACGTAACCATCAGCACTAGCTACAACCGGTTTATTGAAACAATAAAAATCTTCTACATTTAGCCCAGGATTCTGATAGGATTTCATTTCATCATCTAAGATGATAAAGTCGAATGCTTTACTCCATTCACCTAAGTGTGTAATCTTCCCATCATGTGCTTGAGAAACCATCCATTCACCCCAAAATGGCAAATGAATCGGAAAATAATTAAATAAACGCGTTCTATGATTAGCATTTAAAAAATTATACAAATTCTTTTCTGGACTAAATTCCTGATAATGTACACGATGTAAAAACTTTACAGATACCCGATAATTCAACAAATACAAGAACATGATAGTAATCAAGGTAAATGGCAACGAATACGGAGCTAAACCAACCATAAAAAAGATTCTATTCAAACCGAATAAAACAATGATCAATAAAGGTGTCAGTATAATACTCACCACATAACTTGCAAGACTCGGGACTAAATATATTCCGCCGATCGCAATAGCTAGGAAAATAAAATTAAGTCCTATAAATTTCTCGTAAAAATCAGTAACATCACCTCCTAAGATAGGATAGAAAAAATAAGCTGCTATAAATCCAATAATTGATAAGCTAAAAGCAATGCGTGAATAAACAAACAAACCAAGGGCAATTAACACTCCTGCTAAAACATTTGATTGAAAAAAAAGGGAAGATAAAGATTTAAAATACACTGAAATAATATTCGGAAGTATTACTAATTTATCTTCGAAATGTTCAATTGTTTCTAACCAATTTACCAGAGTAAACCCTGATGCTTTATGTTTTTCATTCAATGAATATATAAGTTCTGGATGAACTTGCATCGTTTGCATCGAAGGAAAAGCACTAAAAACTAACCAGATAGAGATTAAAAAAGGAAAACTTAACGTCGGTAAGTTATATTTATGTAATATACCATGTACTAAAAATGATATTAAAGTAGAAAAAATCCCAACACAAATTATCACTAATAATACTGTCTGATTAAATGAATAAAAATGAGCGATAGCACTTGAAACAAGCATTGCATCATATCCGTGGTAACCTTTACGAATAAACTCTTTATTTAATCCTATTACCCAAGAAAATACATTTGCAGAAACAACACCAATTAGTCCACAGACACCTGCTAATGGGTCTACAAAAGACGCCATAAGCAGCAAGAGTCCAAACCAAATGTTATTTGAAAAAAAGACTACTGCATAGCTATTGATAATCGTATCAAAGCTATACAGTAAACTTCTTTTAGCTATAGCTAGCCAATTATTCATTCCTTACTATTATAAATTAAACGTTTTTAAATGCTCAGGCATTCTTTCAGGCTCAGTGATTGTTTTAACCGTCTCATTTTCACGAATTACATGTGACTCACCATTCGTATCGATTAACGCTACTTTTGGTCTCATCGCAATAAATTGCATCCATTGCGTCATGTTGTATGCACCCACTTTATGAACAACTACATGATCACCACGATTTAATGCTGGCAATGTTACGCTTGAACGTACAACATCAATATTCATACATAAAGGACCATATAATACCATATCTTCGGTATGTGAAGAGAATTCTTGTGCTGGGGTAATTTTATGCTCGTACCAGAATGCTGTGAAAAGAATATTTACTCCAAAATCCATGATAGTTGCTCTTCTTCCATCTGAAAGTCGTTTGTTGGCAATAACACTACCTAATAAATATCCAGCATCATCAATCATTGCACGACCTGTTTCTAGAATCAATAATGGTAAATCTTCTTTTTTGTACCCATAATTTAAAATGGTATTTGTAATTACCTCTGCAAATTCATCAATTGAAGGAATCATATCTGGTCCAGGTAAATATGCGCCTCTTAATGTATTAGCTGATGGGAAACCACCACCTAAATCCAAGTATTGAATCGTTTTATTAAATACATATTTAATATTAACAGCAAGGTCAGAAAGTTTTGCTGCAGCAATTGCATATGCGTTTGTGTCTAACATGAATGTACCGATATGGCAATGTAAACCAACCATTTCTAAATACTCAGAAGCCATGATTTTATTGATTGCATTCCAAGCCTGACCTGATTCGTAATTAAATCCAAAGCGATCCCACATTGGATATACCCCAGTATCCATATTTACTCGAATTGCCACTTTAGCCGTTTTTTTCAATTCTTGTGTCAATTCAATCAAATCATATAATTCATCAAAATGATCTACGTGTATGTATGAATTATTCTCTAAAGCAATTTGTAAATCAGCTTTGGTTTTTTCTGGACCATTGAAAATAATTTTATTTCCAGGGACACCATTTTCAATTGCTTTGGTATATTCGAAGATGGAAACTACTTCTGCCCAAGAACCTTCTTGGTGAAATACATTACAAACTGCATCGATGTAATTTGTTTTATAACTCCAAGCAAATTGAACTTTAGGATAACGTGTTTTAAATGCTCGAACTGCATTTTGGTACGTTTTACGAATTGTTCTTTCGGAGATTACGAAACATGGAGATCCATATTTATTGATTAATTCTTTCACAGAAACTCCATCAATATGTGTAAAGGGTGCATATTCAGTTCTTGTTCCGAATTTATTCATTAAACCTGTATTCATTTTACGGATAGCAGGACGTTCGTATTTTAATTTTTCTGTTTTCATAATTTATTATTTTTGAATTTGACTTCGACTAATATAAGTTTGACACTTGTCCTACTATTTTTAATCGATCATCTAGAATTGTTACTAATTAATTTTATAATTCTCCGAATGCAGATATTTTTTGAAATTCAGATACATCAGTGATTAAATCCCATGCATAACGGATAAATAGTTTCCCTACAGCATATGACGTATAAGGTTCAACTTTTTCACCCAAGGCTAGTTTAACCAAGGAAGCAGGTTGATTTTGTCCGGCGCCAACAGTTAAGTAAATCCATGCTGGAAATCTTGGGTTCACTTCCATAATGTAAGGTTTACCATCTTGCGTTCTCATGATTTCAATTTCAAATCCACCCTTCCATTTAGTTGCACTGATAAATTTTTCTGCTAAATCAATTAACGATTGTTCCTCTAAAGTAATCCCAGCCCAAGCTTTTCCTTTATCCGTAATAAACAATTTACGCATTGGAATAGCAGAGATTGTATTCCCTTCACCATCACCAAGAGCAGCGATATTTACTTCCGTTCCAGAGATAAATTCTTGTACAATGATTGGCAATCCCCATTTCGCATTCAATTTATGAAAAGCTTTTTGAGCTTGTTCAAGGGTATAGGCAACTGTTGCTTCATAATATTTACCTTTTACAACTAATGGATATCCAAAGTCTTTTGCAACAGCAGGAAGTTCACTTAGATCATAAATCGTTTTATCTTTTGGGATAAGAAATCCATGTTTTTCTCCAAACTTGAATAAATTAACTTTGTCTCTTGATTCAAACTGCTCATTTGTTGGAAGAAAAGTCGCAATCCCGAATTCTTTTAATAGAGGAGAAATTTTAATGAAGTTATGTAATTCAGCATCAAAATTTGGAATGATTACATCAATTTTTTCTATCGCATGAATGTATTCAATTCTACTTAATAATGTTTCGGTACCCGCTGCAGGATAAGGAATTTGGTACACTTTGTCTGCAATTCCCTCCATATAAATACCTGGCTCTAGCGATTCATAGGAAAGTCCTATAATTCGAACGTCAAAATCCTCACAATCTCGGATCCCGCGTATCACAGCTACTCCTGGCCCAGGACTGTCAACGGCATTTAAGCCGGTAACTGCAACTGTAATTTTTCGTTTGGCTGAATTAGTCATTGTTCACTAAAAAATGGTCTTGTAACTGAGAAATAAAGTCTTCATAATCTTTTTCAAACACTGTAGGTTCTACTTCATACTTCACACTAATATCTTTTTTTATATCAGCAAGAGACTTACCTGATTTTAACAAACGGATGATATCTGCTCCTACTGCATTAGTGGAGAAAGAATCCCCATTAGATGGATTAAAGATAAACCCGCTATCGCTAACCGCTAAATTTGAATGTATTTTCATGACTTATATGTTTTAATGTTTTTGTTATCTACACTTCAAAAATGTAAAATAAACGTTTTGAATAAAAATAAATGATACGAAAAGGAATAAAAAAGATACGAAAGGGTTATTTTCGTCGAAAAAAATAATTAATCTTCTTCTGAAATTTCTAAGCCCAACGATTTATACAATGGAACTTTATAACTATCCCCTATAAACAATTCTGTTTCTTCTATATTTAATCGTGTCTTTTTGATAGACGTAATTTTACTCAAATTGACAATGAACGATTTATGAATACGCTTAAATCCTAACAAATCCAATCGTTCTTCAATAGACTTCATACTCATTCGAGTGACGATCGGTTTTGGTATATTGGTCAGGTAGATCTTGATATAATCTTTTAGTCCTTCAATGTAAGAGATTTCTGGTATATTGACTTTTACCAAACTATAATCTGAATTCACGAAAATATAATCCGGTGGAAGTTGCTTCAAAACAGATGGAGTTGAACTGTTGATTAGCGAATGTGCATCTTTCACTTTTGTAACACTTTTATAAAAGCGATCAAAAGAAAAAGGTTTTACGAGGTAGTCTATTACATCTAATTCAAATCCTTCGAGTGCATATTTTTTATAGGCAGTTGAAAATATGATGTAAGGTTTTTGCTTTAATGATTGTACAAACTGTATCCCATTTATTTCAGGCATTTCAACATCTACAAAAATAAGGTCAATGTTTTCATGCTCTAGAACTTCATAAGCATCAATGGCATTTTTACAGGAAGTCACCATCTGTAAGAAAGGAACCTTTTTGATGAATTCCTCCATCATTTCAAGCGCTAAAGGCTCATCATCAATACAAATACATCGAATCATTACAAAATATCTATAGACAAATATACGTAATACCACTCATTCTCACTCATAATTTTCAATTCGTGTTTTCCCGGATATAATAATTCAAGTCTTCTACCAACGTTTACTAAACCGATACCATGATTTTTATCATTTGTTTTTTCTTTTCTAACAAATTTATTAGCAACTTCTAGGAGTAATTTCCCATCAACTTCTTTTAAAGAAATCTTAATTTCAGGGTTATTAAGCACAGAAGTACCGTGTTTAAACGCATTTTCAATGTAAGGAATTAAAAGCATAGGCTCAACATAACCTTCCACAAGCTCATTAACATCTATGTCTTTCCAAATTTTCACTGTACTTCCAAACCTAATCTCTTGCAAATCCACATAATCAGAAATATATTGTATTTCGTTTTCAACTAACACTTTATCATCATCAGATTCGTACAACATATAACGCAAAAGTGAAGCTAATTTTAACAAACTATTTTCAGCAAGATCAGATTTTTTTCGAACCAGGATTATACTACTATTTAATGCATTAAAAATAAAATGAGGACTAATTTGTGATCTTAAAAACGATAATTCAGTTTTTAAGTTTTCATTTTCACGTTCTTTATTTAATTTATCTTGAGTAAACTTATCCATTAATAAACGATAAGTAATACTGACTAGTAGTACAAATAATAAGGGTATGGATAAAGCAAAAGTTTGATTCAAACGTATCGTTTCTTTACTAGGAAACCTAATCGCACCAATGGGTGGTCTAGGTAATTTAATCGAAGGAAAAATAAAATATGAAACCAAAAGGATGAATGTTAAAATTACAAATACAATCATCCCATATTCAATTTTTTTAGCGCGCTTTAAAAATTGAGGAATTAAATAATTGCTATTAAAATAAAATAGAAAAATAAAAAAAGCATGGTTGATCAATAAATGAAGATCAAAAAAGGAATTTGGATTTAGACTTTTTCTAATTGGATGAATTCCTCTAGGATCAACGAATGGAACTAAGTAAAATGCACTCCAAAAAATCAAATGAATTAAGAATAAAAAAAATGCTGAAGAAGTTTTCAATGCTTAGCTAAATTGAGTTACAAAAAAAGAGCGCAAAACAATTGTTTTGCGCTCTAAATTATCTTATATTTTTTTCTTTTTGCCTTTCTTTTTATCTGCTTTAGCAGCTTTTAAATTTTCGACAGGTGAAAGTAATTTTTGCTCCGCCAAATCAGGATCAAAATCCATTCCTCTCACAAATCCTTCTGTACGACGATTTAATGAATGTAATTTTTCAAATTTTATTAGATCTTTTTTGATGAATTGGTTAATATATTTTTCAGTAAGTAATACCGTTTTACCTCTCTCATCAATCCATTTTACAGGCTCTTTTTCACCTTTACCAACCGGTAGCAAACGACGAATATCAATTCCTTTTTCTTCAACCAAATATTGAACACATTCTCGAGCTCTGTTATTAGATAGTTTCAAGTTAAATTCATCATTCCCTCTACAGTCAGTATGAGAACTTAATTCTAATATCATTTTTGGGTATTTCATTAATACGTCAAAAACGAAGTTTAATGAATCTTTAGAACTTATTGTAGAGTCTTGTAACAACTCCCATTTACCAAATGCATAACGAACTTCAGGAATACGGATTTTCTCTTCAGGAATCAATAATGGAACATCAATAATAAAGTTTTGATCATATCTTAATCCACGTGTTGTAAACTGAGTTTCACTTTTGTTTTTCTCCGCACCAACACGGTAAGTTAAAATGGTATAATCTGTATTTTCTTTAATTACTCGCTCTCCATTTGCTTTATTTTCAAAGAAAATCACCCCTTTTTTGTCGGTAAATCCTTCCACTTTTGAACTGTCAGAACCAATAATTACTACTTTAACATTCCCTAATTTCTTTTCAATCTGACCTAATTTACTTACAATGATTTTGATATCATACTTATTTGGAGGTAATTGATATTTATATAAATCTGTTCTAAATGTTTTTCCTAATCCTATTTTTCTTTCAGAAGTAAAATATCCCTCAGTTTCATTTATTTCTACCAAACCAAAGTCATTTCCTTCAGAATTTCTAGGGTAACCAATATTTTCAGCTTTTTCCCACAAATTTTTTCCATTTGATGAAATTTTCACTGCTTTGAAAATATCTAGTCCGCCTAATCCAGATCGACCGTCACTCGAAAAATATAAATCTTCATAAGAGTTGAAAGACGGAAACATTTCATTTCCAGCTGTGTTAATTTCAGGTCCTAAATTTACAGGTGGTGACCAAATATCAGCTTTTTTAGAATATGTTGAGTACCATAAATCTTTCCCTCCGAATCCGCCTGGAAGTTCAGAAACAAAAATTAAAAAATTCCCATCAGGAGAAACACAAGGATGTCCAACAGAAACAGAATCCGCATTTTTCAAAGGTAATTTGATCGGTTCTGCCCAATCTTTTCCTCTTAGTTCTGACATCCAAATTTCACACCCTAGATTTTTATTTTTTTCATATGGACAACGTGTAAAAAACATTTTTTTAAACTTACCATCAAAAGAAACTGTTCCTTCGTTAAACTCCGTATTTATTTTTTCTCCAGGAAGTAATATTGGTTCTCCAAAATTACCTTTTTTATCAATTTGTGTAACCCATAAATCCATATGTGGCTC
>CANCJF010000087.1 GCA_947378245.1 Bacteroidota bacterium | reverse complement strand
TTAAATAATATCCCGAATGAATTATCTGAAAATCGTTTAACTAAATCTTTCCATTTGGTAGCAAAATAATACCCTCCAGCTGTTGTTCCAGTAGCTCCTAACCCTAAAATAAGGATAAATATGTTTTGTGAGTTTTGGTGTTTAAATTTACTTATAAAAAAATAGTCATAAGTATTATTAATATTGAACGAGGTATTGGTAATCGGATTTGTAATTGCTCCATTTTGAATTTTATATAAATTGTAATTTTGTAATTGAAACACATAATTTGAATAATAATTTGTTCCACCAATTGATATAAAAGAAAAATTTGAATTTGGGTAGATTTCATTATCGGTAACTATTGTGGAACCTTGTTGTATTGAAAATGATATAGAATCTTGAATGAATTTTGCAGCAAGAAAATCATTTTTTGAGGTTAAAGAACTTGACATTACATTCGTACCAATAATGTTTTGAAATGGAAATTGATTAGTTGTAACGTTAGGTGATAAACTTAACTCTGGAATTATTATGTGTAATTTGTTATTAATTGAAATGTTTAAACCTATAATCTTTTTTAATTTCCAATTACTTATTTTCCGCTTGTAATATTTTATTAAATTTTCAATAATAACTACATAAATTATTGAAGCAATTACTGAACCAATGATTCCGTTAATAAAACTTTTAATATCGTTAATTGTCATTAGTTGGGGTATTTAAAATAATTTATGCTTTTTCAAAATTTACACTCTAAAACACCACTTAGGTGCAAAAAAAAAGGTCTGCATTTCTGCAAACCTTTCATTTTCAATGCGCTCTCTCCTGGGCTCGAACCAGGGACCCTCTGATTAACAGTCAGATGCTCTAACCAACTGAGCTAAGAAAGCATTTTCACAACTGCGACTCAATTGTGAGTGCAAATATATATAAAAAAATTAATTCCAATATATTTTTGCAATTTTTTTTTTAAAAATCGTCTTCGTCGATGGAGAAGTCTTCTAGTGTTGAGTCAACGTACTCATTATCATCACCTTCAATTTCGTCGATAATATCTTCTGTCATTGTTCCGTCAAATTTTGCAGGACGTAAAATATTTGTTTGAGCAACATTTAAACGAATTTCTGTACGAACAAAACCGTCTTCCATGGTGTATGCTTTTGCAAATGGGGAACCTATTAATTCAACCAAAGCACCTTTTTTAAGGAAGTCTAAGATACGTAAGTTAGCACCTTCTTTTTTCCAGATTGTACAATTTACCCATGTAGTTTTTGTTTTCGATTCACCAGAGCGTTTGTCTCTCCAGTTTTTGTTGTGTGCAACAGGAAAGTTGATCGCTATCACACCTCTATCCATCGTTTTAAGTGTGGCATCTTTTCCAATGTTTCCGATAAGTCTGGTCTCAAATACTGTAGCCATATTGTTAAATTTTAATCGTTTAAGGTTGAAAATTAAAAAAAGAATTTTGAATATGCAAATTCAAACGTCTGATTTTAGAGTACTTATTTTTTATACACATATACTTTGTTTCCGTTCATGTTTTGAGTCATTGTCATGCTATTGTCTGATATGCTTGTGAAATCATACCCTTGATCATCGTATCCTCCATCCGTTTTTGTACGGGATATGGTGATAGATCCTGATTTTATTAATGCATACTTTCCATAAGTCACGACAGGAATACCTTTGGTTGTTTTTGTTTCTGTAATGGTACCTCCACGACCATCTGGAGCGAAGTCAATTTGTTCTTGATATTCAGAGTCCAATGTTTTTCCATCGATGGACTCCAAGTGCCACATGCCAGCAATTTTTTTATTGGTCATAGCTTCTGGGGAACAAGATAAAATTGTTACAAGTATTGAACTTAAGAACAGTATTTTTTTCATGCTATAAATTTTTAAGTAAAAATATAAATCTTTTTAAAGCAAACGTTTTTGATAACGCTGAATGTCAATTTCTTTATCTAACAATTTTTCATCGAGCATATAATCAGTCATTTCTTTGGCAAGTAAGGGGGCCATTAAGTAACCTTTAGTTCCTAAGCCGTTAAAAATGTAAAATGAATTAAAGTTTGGATGTTTTCCCATTAGAGGTCTTCGGTCTAATACGGTTGGTCGAACACCAGCGCTTTTATCAATAACCTCAAATTCAGATTTTGTCAATTGTTTTGCTAATTCGATAAGTTCCTCACGTGCTTCAGGTGTCGTGTTTAACGTTGGGTTGTCCCATGAGTAGGTTGCACCAATGCGATATATGTTGTTTTGAACCGGTAAAATAAAACACTTGCGGTTGAGTGACTCAGTGCGGGAAATTGTATCTGAAGTAATCGTTAATGTTTCACCTTTGGTTGCTTGAAGAGGAAGGTAGTTGAACCAAGGGTTGTCAAGTCCATGGTATCCTTCGCAAAAGATTATTTTTGAAAATGTTTCTTCTTTATAACTCATGTTGATTGGGTCGATATCAGTATATTGAATTTTTTCCAATCGAAGTCGATTCGTACTTTTTAACCAAGTAAAGGCATCGTCTAATAAGCTTTTGGTTGAAACATAACCTGAGTTCAATACTTCTCCAGTTCCAAAAGTGTTGATGACATCGTTGTTTTGCTGGTCCGATTCACTTAATGGTTTCAGGTAATCTTGGTATTCTGTTATATCTTGTTTTTTAATCCAAAAGTCCACTTCTTGTTGGTGAGCAAATGCACGTCTTATAGGGATGGAGAAAAAATAAGATTGCCCCCAATCTCTTGTTGATTCTGCATAGAATTCACGGGCGTAGGGCAAAAATTCATCTACTCTCCAACTTTTAGCCATACGGCGGAAAACCATAGGGTTAATTAGTCCTGCAGCTATACGTGAACTATAATTTTCTCCTGAGTCGATTACTTCAAAAGGAATTTGACGTTTGTCTAGGTGTCTTGCAAGAGCGATTCCTGCGATTCCTGCTCCGATGATTAATATTTTTTTATTTTCCATTAGTTTGCAATTGCGAGTGAGAGTATGCTGATTTTAAGTTCAGGATACGATTTTTGTATTTCGTGGACACACGCCTCTATTGTAGCGCCTGTGGTCACAACATCATCAACCAGTGCGATGTGTTTGTAATTATTTAATGATTTTTTATCGATTTTAAATGTTTGTTGTACATTTTCCCAGCGTTTAAATCTTCCTTTTTTTGTTTGACTATCACTGTGTTTTATGCGGGTTAATGCTTTTTCGAGGAATGGGATATTGGTAATTTGAGAGATTCCTTCTGTCAGTAATAAGCTTTGGTTGTATCCTCGTTGATATTCTTTTTTTGGATGTAATGGAATTGGGATTAGGCAATCTAAGGTGTTGAATTTTTCAATTTTTTTAAGGTTGGCGCCCAAACGTTTTCCTATTTCACGGGCTAGGTTTTTTTTGTTTTGATATTTAATGCCGTGTAAAATTGCTTGCGTACTATTTTCTTTTTCAAAATAAAGAAGGCTGTAGGTAGCTTCTAGTTGCACCCTTCCCCAAAATAGCTTATCTAGTTTTGTTTCTTCCAAGTAATTTTCGAAAAGAGTGAAGTGTAATTCAGTTTCGCACAAGTGACAAATTTGATTTTTTTTATGAGGTGTTTCTCGATCACATACTAAGCAAGAATTCGGGTAGATTAAATGAGAAATATCGTCTTTCCATTCAACTAATTTTTTTTGCCAAAAGCGATAGATCGATAGTGTTTTAGTGTGCTCAGACATGTGTAAACAATTTGATGTTAAAAAGGCTCGTTTTTTTTTCTTGACACGTGTTTTATTATGGTGTAAATTTATATAAATCCCTTGTAATATAAGTGAGTAAAAAACTTGAATAATTTTTAAATATTTATCGACAAAATGAATTTATTCGTTGTGAATATCTTTTAAATCGTCGATAAAAAGTTGATTTTCTTCGGTAGTACAAGGAGTTCAGAAACGGGATGTTGAAAACGTTTGACTTTTGTGAATTTCTTTAATTGCAAGAACTGATTAAAATGACAATTTTTGTAACCCCGTTAGAAATACCTAGGCTGAAAATAAAGCGAAGTATTTGAACAAAAAAATGATTGAATACCAATTAATAGAATATTATGAGTCACGTAGAACCAATTTTAGCGCCTAACGAAGGAAGGTTTGTATTGTTCCCGATACAACATGATGACATTTGGGCGTTTTACAAGAAAGCAGAGGCAAGTTTTTGGACTGCAGAAGAAATTGATATGTCTGCTGATATTATCGATTGGGAAAATAAATTGAATGAGAATGAAAAGCACTTCATCAAACACATTCTAGCATTTTTTGCTGCATCTGATGGAATTGTAAATGAAAATTTGGCGGAAAATTTTTTGTCAGAAGTTCAATACACGGAGGCTAAATTTTTCTATGGGTTTCAGATTACGATTGAAAACATTCATTCAGAGACCTATTCGTTGTTGATTGATACGTTGATTAAAGATTCTGCTGATAAAACTCATTTGTTTAATGCGATTGATACTTTACAATGTGTTCGTAAGAAAGCTGATTGGGCTTTACGTTGGATAGAGCAAGGGACATTTGCACAACGTTTAGTGGCTTTTGCTGCAGTAGAAGGGATTTTCTTTTCAGGTTCTTTCTGTTCAATTTTCTGGCTGAAAAAACGAGGTTTAATGCCAGGATTAGGGTTTTCTAACGAATTAATTTCAAGAGATGAAGGTCTACATTGTGATTTCGCTTGTTTGTTGTACAATAATCACGTTGTGAATAAGTTAGATAAGAAAGAGGTGGAGCAAATAATCTTGGATGCAGTAGCGATTGAAAAAGAATTTATTTTGGATGCACTCCCTGTAAAATTAATTGGAATGAATAGTGACTTGATGTCGCAATACATTGAATTTGTTGCAGATAGATTGTTGCAAGAATTAGGAAATGACAAGATTTTCAATGCGACAAATCCATTTGATTTCATGGATATGTTATCTATCCAAGGAAAATCTAATTTCTTCGAAAAACGTGTTGCAGAATACCAAAAAGCAGGTGTGATGAATAGTGGAAATGACAACCACGGATTCAGTATGGATGAAGATTTTTAATTGAATTATATAGAAACAAATTACCCTTAAATATAGAATAAAGATATGTACGTAGTAAAAAGAGATGGACGTAAGGAGGCAGTGAAATTCGACAAAATCACTGCGCGAATTATTAAGATGTGTTACGGTTTGGATCCGTTGGTGAGTCCAGAAGCAGTAGCAATGAAGGTGATTGAAGGTATTTATGATGGTGTTACTACTTCTGAGTTAGACAACTTGGCAGCAGAAACAGCAGCAGCAAAAACAATAGACCATCCTGATTATGCGTTGTTAGCTTCTAGAATTGCTGTTTCTAACTTACACAAAGAAACTAAGAAGTCATTTTCTGAAGTAATGGAGGATTTATATACCTATGTAGATCCAAAAACAAATCAACCAGCTTCTTTGTTGGCGGAGGATGTATATCATGTAATCATGGAAAATCGTGAAGTACTAGATTCTAGTATCATTTACGACCGTGATTTCAAATACGACTACTTCGGATTTAAAACATTGTCGAGATCTTATTTATTACGTTTGAACGGAGAAATTGCTGAACGTCCACAGCAAATGTTGATGCGTGTTTCTGTTGGTATCCATAAGGGGGATATCACTGAAGCTATCAAAACGTACAATTTAATGTCAGAAGGTTGGTTTACACATGCTACACCAACGTTATTTAACGCTGGTACACCAAAACCACAAATGTCATCTTGTTTCTTGTTAACAATGAAAGAAGATAGTATTGATGGGATTTACGATACGTTAAAATCATGTGCTAAGATTTCTCAATCAGCAGGGGGTATTGGATTAGCTATTCACGATATTCGTGCAACAGGTTCTTACATTAAAGGTACAAATGGTGCTTCCAATGGTATCGTACCAATGTTGCGTGTATTTAATGATACTGCAAGATATGTAGATCAGGGTGGAGGTAAACGTAAAGGTTCATTCGCAGTGTACATCGAACCTTGGCATGCGGATGTATTTGATTTCTTAGACTTGAAGAAAAATCATGGTAAAGAGGAACAACGTGCAAGAGATTTATTCTTCGCTTTATGGATTCCAGATTTATTCATGAAACGTGTTGAAAGCAATGGTGATTGGACGTTGATGTGTCCAAACGAGTGTCCAGGACTTTCAGATACACACAGTGCTGAATTTGAAGCGTTATATACAAAATACGAAGCGGAAGGTAGAGGAAGAAAAACAATCAAAGCACAAGATTTATGGTTCAAAATTTTAGAATCACAAATTGAGACTGGTACTCCATATATGTTGTACAAAGATGCTGCGAACGCGAAATCAAACCAACAAAATTTAGGTACAATCAAGTCTTCTAACTTGTGTACAGAAATTATTGAGTATACTGCTCCAGATGAGGTTGCTGTATGTAACTTGGCTTCTTTAGCATTGCCTAAATTCGTCATGGAAGATGGTCAATTTGATCACAATAAATTATTTGAAGTTACGTATCAAGCTACAGTGAACTTAAATAGAATTATTGATGGAAACTACTACCCAGTAGAAGAAGCGAAAAATTCGAACATGCGTCACCGTCCAATTGGATTAGGAGTTCAAGGATTAGCAGATGCGTTTATCATGATGCGTTTCCCATTCGAATCTCCAGAGGCAAAACAATTGAATGCGGAGATTTTTGAAACTATTTACTACGCTGCAATGACTGCATCGAAAGATTTAGCGAAAAAAGAAGGTGCTTACGAAACATTCCAAGGTTCACCATTATCTAAAGGTGTTTTCCAATTTGATATGTGGAATGTTACTCCATCTACTCGTTGGGAGTGGGAGGTGTTACGTAAAGAAGTAATGGAATTCGGCGCAAGAAACTCTTTGTTATTAGCTCCAATGCCAACAGCTTCTACAGCTCAAATCTTAGGAAATAACGAATGTTTTGAACCATATACTTCTAATATTTACACACGTCGTGTACTTTCCGGTGAGTTTATCATCGTAAACAAACACTTATTGAAAGACTTAGTGAAGGAAGGTCTTTGGAATAAAGATATGCGTTCTAAATTAATGGCATCAAACGGTTCTGTTCAAAATATCGTTGAGATTCCTGCACATTTGAAAGCATTATACAAAACAGCTTGGGAGATTTCTCAAAAAGCAATCGTTGACTTAGCTGCGGATCGTGGTGCTTATATCTGTCAATCACAATCATTGAACATTTTCATGGAGAATGCAAACTTCGGAAAATTAACTTCGATGCACTTCTACGGATGGAAACAAGGATTGAAAACAGGAATGTACTATTTACGTACAAAAGCGGCAACAGATGCTATTAAATTCACAGTTGATAAAGCATTTACATCTGAGCCAGAAATTAACAAAGTACCAGTTGCTGCATTAACAAAAGAAGGACAAGAAGCAATCGCTTGTTCATTGGATGATCCAGAAAACTGTGAAATGTGTTCAGGGTAGAACTTGAAAGATGATAATTTATGAATTTTACATTGAGCGACTTCAGAAATGGAGTCGCTTTTTTGTTAAAAACAGGTATTTATACCTGTTTTTAAATTAGTTAATAATAGCTAGTTTTGAAAGGATATAAACAGAATTTATGAAAAATAGAATAGTTAAAAAGTATTTTGCGATAATTACATTTTTAGTCTTGTCTTTGCACGCTTTTGCAACAAATTATTATGTAAATGATGGTGTTTTGCTTGGTGATGTGTTTTGTACAGCAATCGGAGTCGTATCAAATAACGGGTTGACAGCAAGTACACCAAAAGCAAGTTTGTCTGACTTGTTAACAGCTTATGGATCTACGGGTACAAAAGTGTTAAAGTCGGGAGATATTATTTATGTAGATGCTGGTACTTATAGTGGATTGGATAAAGATTTAACAATCGATGTTGCTGGAGTTTCTATTATTGGTGCTTCCATGAGTCAAACCATTTTTGATAATGTAAATGGCGATAATAGTTTTTTAAAAATCAGGGCTAATAATGTTAAACTTCAAGATTTTCAGATAATTAATTATGCTAAAACAACTACCTATGCGAAGGCAATTGATATAACAACAGCCGCCTACACAGGGATTAGCATTGACCGTGTACAAGTAAATAAAAATAATGGAGCATTAGGATTGTTCGCAATCGAAATTGGAGGAGGTTCTTCTGTTACTTTTAATGGAGGAGGTGTAACATGTAATACGGGTGTTGCAGGCGGAGGTGTTCAGATTTCTGGAGCGACTACAAATGTGACATTTAATGATTATTTATTTTATGGAAATAACCGTAATTCGAGCGGTAGTGGCTTAAGGGTTCAAGCAGGTATTGTCACTGTAAATAATTCAACGTTGTCTTATAATACCTTAGAGAAAAACATTACAGGAAGTGCGATTTATGTATTGGCAGGGACATTAAAAGTAATTAATTCCAAAATCAATGATAATTACACGAATTTGCAAACCGCAAGTATAACAGGGGGAGCGGTTTTAATAGCTGGTGGTACAGTAAGTTTTAAGAAAACTATATTTCAAAATCATCAACAAGATTTAAGTGCGCTTGGAAAATCATGGGGAGCAGCAATAGGGGCCACTGCAGGTTCCATTTCAGTTGATTCATGCACCTTTTCTGGAAATAATGGATCTACAACAAGAGGTGTTCATGTGTACAATAGCGGAGGTACATTTACGCTCAGTAATTCGAGTCTTTCAGGGAATGATGGTGTTTCTTGTTTAGTGGGTAATAATTCAGGTTCATTTACAATTTCAAAATCAGGATCATTTCCTGCCTATAAAGGCACAACCGCAGTAGTTTTTTCAACAACTACAACCTCAGCTTTAAGTTTGGTTCCAATCTTACCTGTTTTTACTGGTGATTGTTCAAAAGGTATCATTATTTTATGTAGAAACTCAGCGCTTTCTTATACAACTGCAAGTAAATGTAATGTAGGAACATTGATTCCAACATTTTCTCCTTCAGGAGGTTTGTTTTCGAGTACTTTAGGTTTGACCATTAATACAACCACAGGTGAAGTGAATTTAGAAACATCAAAACCTTCAGTGACTTATCAAATCAAGTATAATACTCCTAGTTGTGTGTCAGTTTTTAATTTATTTGTAGGTGGTAAGATTGACACATTAAAACTAATTGGTAATTCAGAGGAAAACATTGGAGATTCAATTACCTTAACAAGTAATGTTGTACCAGTAAGTTTTTCTGATGGAAATTGGATTTCATCTAATCCTAGTATTGCAAATGTAAGCAATCAATATAAAGGCATTATTTACGGATATAAAGAAGGATCAACTACAATTACGTATACCTTAAAAGGAGCTGCAGATTGTCCAAGTGCTGTTGCTACAAAAATCGTAAATGTGGTCCCTAAAACTGGGGCTGGAACAATTACCGGTGAAAAATTAGTTTGCCAAGGACTTAGTAAACAATATACTTCCGATAAAACGGGTGGAATTTGGACATCATCGAATCCCAAAGTTGCGAAGATAGATTCTACGTCAGGCTTGTTGACAACACTTACTCCGGGAGTCATTTTAATAAATTATAGTATTAAAGGTTCACCAACATTGTTATCTACAAAAGAAGTTACAATCCTATCTAGCACACCTGTAAAATTGTCGTCTACTACGAATCAATTGTGTATAGGAAGTAGTTTGTATATCAGCGTAAATGCGAGTGGAGTTTGGTCAAGCTTAAATTCTGTAATCGCAACAGTAAATACCGGCGGTATGGTTACTGGGATTAGTGCAGGAACATCTACGATACAATATAAAACGAATGTAAATGGAACCTGTTCGGATAGTATTTCTACCCTTCAGATAAACGTGATTAATGCATTCCCAGATAATGGAGTCATCAAAGGAAATAATAGTTTGTGTGTGAATTCGAACGCTCAGTATTCAACCACTTTCTCGAGTAGTTATTCAAAATCTTCTGACACAACGATAATTAAAATGTCTGGAAATACAGCTTATGCTAAAAAAGTTGGAACAGCAACTATTTCCTTTACACTATATAGTACTGGTTCATGTCCGTCCAAAGTAGTATCGATGAATGTTGATGTTTTACCATCAAGTTCAACAATTGCAATTTCTGGTGAACCAGTAATATGTTCGAGTTGTGCTACTTATTTGAAAACTTCTGATGCTTCGATTCATGGTAAATGGTATAGTAGCGATCCTACAAGTGCAACAGTAGATACGATATTAGGAAAGGTCGTTGGTATAAAATATGATACTGTGACTATTTTTTATAAAATGCCTTCTATAGGTTTATGTCCAGCAGCAATAAAATCATTTCATATGACGGTTGAATCCATCAATGATTTTTTAATGATTAAAGGTAACCAAACTGTAGAAGTTGGTAAAACGGTAGCGTTTTCTTCAGCTTTTACAGGGAAATCTCAATATAAACACTGGTTCTCATGCGATACTACGATTGCGTCCGTGGATTCAAAAACAGGCGTAGTTACAGGGAAAGGTGTTGGAACGACAAATATCGTATACGCGATTGGAAAGAATAATTCCTTAGATACGATTTCAAATCGATCAATTACGGTGACTAGTACAGCCTCTACTACCACTATCTCTGGTAATAATTTACTTTGTGAAGGAGTAGTTTCTCAATATTCTGTATCAACAACCGGAGGTATTTGGGTGTCTACAAATCCAAATATTGCTACAATTGACACTATTACTGGTATTGTTAAAGCACAAACATCAGGAGTTGTGACGATAAATTATTTGATCAAAGGATCAGGAAGTATATTAGCTACTAAACAAGTAACTATCTTATCCAACACACCTGTTAAGCTTACAGTTAATACAGATCAACTTTGTATTGGGGCAACCAAATCTATTTTAACTACACCTGTTTCAAGTGGAGTTTGGTCTTCCTTAAACCCTTCCATAGCTTCTGTCAATGCTATCGGAGAAGTTACGGGAGTTAGTAATGGATCAGCCACCATTCAATTTTTGTCCAAAATGAATGGCTCATGCTCTGATAGTATTTCAAAAATGATTATTAATGTCATAAGTACTTTTCCAGATTCTGGAATTATTACAGGAAAAACAGCTTTATGTTCGAATACCCCTTTTCAATATTCTACATCTTTTCCAAGTTCATTTTCAAGTTCTTCAGATACGAATGTTGTAGCTATATCTTCTAATACTGCTTACGCAAAAAATCAAGGTTTTGCAGATCTTTCGTTTACGTTAAATTCTTCGGGGAATTGCCCTTCGAAAGTTGTTAAAATAAGAGTTGAAGTTTATCAATCTCCCTCAAAAGTTCAGTTAATAGGAGAAAGTATTTTATGTTCAGATTGTAAAACGTTTATTAAAGTATCTAATCCTTCTGTTTTTGGAACTTGGTCATCCAATAAACCTCTAAATGCATCAATTGATTCGACAGGAAAAGTATCGGCAATTGGTGTAGATACATTAACAATATACTATACAGTACCAGAAACTTCATCATGTGCTAAATTTAAAAATGGATTTAAGATTAAAGTGGTACCGCCAAATGATGTATTAAAATTGTCTGGAAGTCAATCGGTTTACATAGATAAAACGGTAACATTTAATTCTAGTTATCAAGGGTATGCGACTAATAAACATTGGTATTCTTGCGATACAACGATAGCTACTGTAAATTATTTAACTGGAGAAGTCAAGGGTAAAAAAGTTGGATCTACTAATATTTTGTTCCGTATAGGTAATGGGGATTTATTAGACACCGTTTCCACACGAATAATTAATGTATTAGGAATTCCAACTGCAGGAATAATTTCTGGAAATCAATCTATTTGTGTTGGAGCAACTTCACAATTCGCTTCAACAAATCCAAGAGGGATGTGGTCATCCAGTAATTCTAGTATTATTTCAGTTTCAAACACTGGATTAATTAAGGGGCTTAAAGGAGGTACAGAAACTGTTTTTTATAAAATAATTGATCCAAAAGGTATCACAGATTCTGTTTCAAGTAGAACCATTACTACTTATGAAAACCCACAAATATCTTCGTTAAATGGTAAAGATGTTCTTTGCGTAGGAGATTCAACTTATTTTAATTCTAATACATATACTGGTGTTTGGTCTTCTTTAGATAGTTCAATAGCAACTATTAATACGTATGGAAGAATATCAGCCATTAAATCAGGAGTTGTTTGGATGAAATATGCATTAAAAGGAACAGCTGGGTGTAAAGACACTAGTGCGACTAAAAAGTTAACGGTCAAATCATATACTTTGCCTTCAATTGTTATTAGTTCTTCAAATGGTAACACTAGTGTAAATAGTATAGATACGGTGACTTTTACAGCTTCAGTTACCAATGAAGGTACGAGTCCAGTTTTTGATTGGAAGGTGAATGGTATACTAAAAAATACTTCTAATTCTTCTGTCTATAGAATGTCTGGATTTAAAAATAATGATACCATTCAAGTGTTATTAAAATCGAATGAATATTGCCTCACAAACGCACAGATATTATCTAATAAAATAGGCTTGCAGGTAACAAATGTAATTTTGAAAAGTTCTGCAAAAGATATTTTAACTTTTGGTTTTTCAAATCCTGCTATTAATGGAGTTATTAGTGGATCTAACATTTCATTAACAGTTCCAGCAGGAACAAATGTTACAGCGTTAATACCAACATTTACAAATTCTGCTTTATCGTCAGTGAAAGTGGGAGCTACAACTCAAGTTAGTGGAATAACAGTAAATAATTTTACATCACCAGTAACATATACTGTAACCGC
>CANCJF010000086.1 GCA_947378245.1 Bacteroidota bacterium | reverse complement strand
GGTGTTGTAATCGCTTCGTCATACGCATTCGTATGTAAGGAATTACAGTTATCGTAAATCGCATACAAAGCTTGAAGCGTTGTACGAATGTCGTTGAAATCAATTTCTTGTGCGTGTAACGAACGACCAGATGTCTGGATGTGATATTTCAACATCTGCGCTCTTGGATTCGCTCCGTATTTTTTCGCCATTGCTTTCGCCCAAATTCTTCTAGAAACACGACCAATCACCGCATATTCTGGATCAATACCATTCGAGAAGAAAAACGATAAATTTGGTCCGAAATCGTTGATATCCATTCCTCTACTTAAGTAATACTCTACAAACGTAAATCCATTTGCCAAGGTAAATGCCAACTGAGAAATTGGATTTGCTCCCGCTTCTGCAATGTGGTAACCAGAAATCGATACCGAATAGAAATTACGTACTTTTTGATCAATAAAATATGCTTGTACATCCCCCATCAAACGCAATGCGAATTCTGTAGAGAAAATACACGTATTTTGTGCTTGATCTTCTTTTAATATATCTGCTTGAACCGTTCCACGAACTTGTGCCAAGGTATCCGCTTTGATTTTCGCGTAAACATCTGCAGGTAATACTTGGTCACCAGTGACACCTAAAAGGAATAATCCTAAACCATCATTTCCTTCCGGTAATTCTCCTTGGTAACGTGGACGTTCCGTATTTTTCGCTTTGTAAATTGCTTCAATTTTTGCATTTACTTCTTCTGCTAAACCGTTTGCGTGAATGTACTTCTCACAGTTTTGGTCGATTGCAGCATTCATGAAGAATCCTAACAAGATTGGCGCAGGACCGTTGATCGTCATCGAAACCGACGTTTTTGGGTCGCTCAAGTCAAAACCTGAATACAATTTCTTAGCGTCATCCAAACAACAAACTGACACTCCTGAGTTACCAATTTTACCATAAATATCTGGTCGTAAATCTGGATCGTTTCCGTATAAAGTCACGGAGTCAAATGCTGTAGACAAACGTTTTGCGGGCATTCCTAAACTCACATAATGGAAACGCTTGTTGGTACGTTCTGGTCCACCTTCTCCTGCGAACATACGTGTTGGATCTTCTCCTTCGCGTTTGAATGGGAATAATCCTGCTGTATATGGAAATTCACCCGGAACATTCTCTTGTAAATTCCAACGTAAAATATCGCCCCAAGAAGTGTATTTTGGCAAGGCAATTTTAGGAATTTGAGAACCAGACAAGGAGGTAGTGTGCGTTTCTAAAGTCAATTCTTTATCACGTACTTTGAATCTAAAAATTGGATCTTTGTATAACGCTTTTTTTGCTTCCCAATTTTCAAGAATTAATAAATTCTTAGGATCGATATTTAATTTTTCTAGTTCAAACGATTCTTGTAATCCTTTAACAATTCTGTCTTTGTCGTCGATGGATAATTTGCTAACTGTTTCAATGGATTTTTGAAGTCCAAATAGCTTATTCGCTACTTCCACTTGTTGATTCACCCATTTATCGTAACCACGATTATTCTCAGAAATTTCAGACAAATAACGTGTTCTATCAGGTGGAATTACAAAGATTTTCTCTGACATTTCATCCGTCACTTGGAACGAAGAAGTCAGGGAAGCCGTTGTTTTTTCATTGATTGTCTGAACGATTACTGAATATAAAGTATTCATTCCTGGATCGTTAAACTGCGATGCGATGGTCCCGTAAACAGGCATGTCATCCGTGTTTTTATCCCATAAATTATGGTTGCGCTGGTATTGTTTACGTACATCACGTAAAGCATCCAAGGCACCTCGTTTGTCGAACTTATTCAATGCAATTACATCTGCAAAATCCAACATATCAATTTTTTCTAATTGTGTCGCAGCACCATATTCAGGCGTCATCACGTACAAGGAAACATCGGAGTGGTCTAAAATTTCTGTATCCGATTGACCAATTCCAGAAGTTTCTAAAATGATCAAATCGTATTTTGCAGCTTTTAAAACTAAAATCGCCTCAGCGACATGTTTCGATAAGGCTAAATTGGATTGACGAGTCGCCAATGAACGCATATACACACGTTTATTTTTAATCGCATTCATACGAATACGGTCGCCCAATAACGCGCCACCCGTCTTACGTTTTGAAGGATCCACAGATACTACTGCAATTGTTTTTTCTGGAAAATCCAATACAAAACGACGCACTAACTCATCTACTAAAGAAGACTTACCCGCACCACCTGTTCCGGTAATTCCTAGTACAGGAACCGTCGAGTTTTCAGCCAATTTATGAACCGCATCTAACATACCTTTCGATTCTTCCGGATAATTTTCTGCTGCAGAAATAACACTTGCAATCGTTGGAACGTGTTTTTCTTCCAATTTACTTAAATCCAAATCCGTTTTATTTCCCAATGGAAAATCACTTTTTTGCACCAAATCATTGATCATACCTTGCAATCCCATCGATCTTCCATCATCAGGGTGATAGATACGCGTAATTCCATACCCTTGTAATTCTTCAATTTCTGAAGGTAAGATTGTTCCTCCACCACCAGCAAAAATCTTGATGTGTGGCGCACCTTTTTCACGCAATAAATCGTACATGTATTTCAAGTACTCGTTATGCCCTCCTTGGTAGGAAGTCATTGCAATCGCTTGCGCATCTTCTTGAATCGCGCAATCTACTACTTCTTCTACACTGCGGTCATGCCCTAAATGGATCACTTCACATCCGGTAGTCTGGATGATACGTCGCATGATATTGATAGCAGCATCGTGTCCATCGAACAACGAAGCAGCGGTTACAATTCTAACTTTATTTACTGGTTTGTAAGGTGTAATAGGATCCATAATTTGTTACTTAAAGTAAGTGGATGCTAAGATAAGGAAAATGAGTGACGTGTTACGAGCGACGAAGGAAGAATTATAGTTTAAATAAATAACATTTGTAAATAATTGATTTTTATTATATCTTCGTTTAAAGGATTATTTTAACAAAAATCATGAAAACTAAATCGAAAGGAGAAAGATTAAAATGGATGTCACTCAATGATGTGAAGCCAGTCTCTTTAAATAAGGTTACTCTAACAAGTAAAAAAGTAACTCCAAAGATTCTTTCGAATCAATCAAACTCAACTAATTTTGTGTTAGTACCTTGATTATAACAAAACAAGGTTACCCAATTGAATTCATCCAAAAAAGAATTGCTAAAGATGATTCCGCACATCTTCACACGTTAATTTACAAGTTTTATTCACCAATCACTGGCTACATTTATATCATTCATGCCGATTATCATGTAGGTAACATTTACGCGATTAAATTTTATGTCAAGCAACATAGAAGGAGCGAATTCAAGTATTCTAAAATTACGAATAAAGGAGATTTAATCAATATTCTAATCAGTAATGCTAAAATTGTACCATTACTTTTAGCTACAAATACAACAGCATCTTTTTGTTTTATCGGTTCTAGAACGATTGACTATAAATCTAAGAAGATTGAAGGAATTCAATTAAATCAACGTTTTAGAATATACAGGAACATTGTATCTTATATTATTGGTAATAAAACATTTGAACATTTTGAATACACCAACATAAGTGGGTATCTTTTATTAAATCGAGCTACACCTAACTTTAAAAATAAAGAAAAAGAATTTAAAAAAATGTTTATTCAAACATATCCTATGTTAGATTTACTCTAACCTTCTCGAACAAAATTACAGCATTTAAAACCTATGCAATTTCGGAATAAAGTTTATGTAATTTCGGAATTTTAGTTATGTAAATTCGGAATTTTAAAAAATAAAATCACGTTAAAACATTTATTATCAAACAAATAAACAACTCAATTTACTCCAAGAAATAATTTCTTCATTTGATCTTTTCTGATTTAATTCAGAAGTGTTTACGAGGTAATGATTGTAGGAATATCCTTGTGTGTCATCCAAGTAATGTAAGGCTTTTAGATATTCACTTTTTACCGTTTGTGATGCCTTCATTTCCAAACAAGACACTTCTACCCCATCTACTAAAAGCAAATCAATTTCATTCCCGTTGCTATCTCGCCAAAAGTAAAAATCCTGAGCAACTCCTTTGTTTTTATGTGACTTCATCAATTCCAAGATGCAATAATTTTCAAATAACGCCCCTTTGTAGGTGGAGAGCACCAAATCTTCTGGCTTTTTAATCCCTAATAAATACGCAACTAATCCTGTGTCATAAAAGTACAACTTAGGCGTTTTAACGATTCGTTTTGAAAAATTGGCATGCCAAGGAACCAAGGTAAATGCGATGTAACTCGATTCTAACAACGACATCCAACGCTGTACCGTTTTACTATCGACACCTAATTGCTTGGAAATACTAGAAGCATTGAATAGTTGTCCGACGTGATGCGCTAACAAGGATAAAAACTTACGAAACAGCGCTAAATCTTGCACGTTGATAATCGTTTTCACATCGCGCTCTACGTACGTACGAATGTAAGCAGGATAAAAGTCGCGTGGTTGAATCTGTTTGTCATACACACGGGGATAACTTCCATTAAAAATAGAGGCAAAAACATCTTGTTGTTTCACGGTTTGAATTTCGTCTTGCGCTAAAGGTAGTAACTCCATTAGGTACACCCTGCCTGCTAAACTTTGGGTGATTTTTTCTAGCAACAAAAAATTTTGCGAGCCACTTAACACATATTGACCTGTAAGCCCAGAATCATCGACAATTTGTTGGATGTATGAAAATAACTGTGGTGCATTTTGCGCTTCATCGATGATTACGTATTTATCATAAATCGCTAAGAACCCACGCGGGTCACTCAATGCAAACTCTAGGTTGTCTGGATTTTCCAATGAGACATAGCGATATTCCGGAAACACTAACTTTGCTAAAGTCGTCTTCCCCGATTGTCTAGGTCCTGTAAATACCAACACCGGAAACTTTTCTGCCATCTCCAGCATCTTGAATCGTGCATTTCGTTGTATCATATTTCAAAGGTATAAATTTCTATGTAATTTCGGAAAAAAGTTTATGTAATTTCGGAATTTCACCTATGCAATTTCGGAATTTATGTATTTAAAAAGAAACTAAATAGCTTAAAAATCGAACTTAAAATTGGTTTATATTGTTCTATTTCATATTTTTAGAAAAACAACACATCATGAACACCTTCATACTACACGAACCAAACCGAGAATTGACCGAAGGCTACTTTACTGCCCTCATGAAATATTCCGTAGTTTTCTTAATTGCTTGGATGTTTGGTCAACTCATCATCTTCACTTATCCCTGTGTTGTCTGGTCGGGTGAAAAATATCCTCCGACACTAACGTTTTTAAATGATTATCATATTGTAAGTTGGATACTAGTACTCATTGGAACTTATTTCTACGTGGTGTCACAAATCAAAAAATACTCCTTACCTATGGTTACCACCTTTCGATTTAATCAGACCCAACAACAATTAGAACTGGACCTTTTGCATACTTTTTCAGGGAAAACTAGTCAAACAAACATTCCGTATCATCACCTAAGCATTGAATTTGAAACCAAAGAAAATAAATGGTATGGCAAACAACGGGTGTACCGTATCGCGTCCAACGAACAAAGCATCGCGCTAGTCAATATTGAAAAAACAGCTTGGAAACAGTTTCCTGAAATTGAAAACTTAGTGGAAGAATTAAACAAGCACATCGCATGAAATTAGGGAAATACCGCCATTACAAAGGGAAGGAATACGAAGTAATAGGAGTTGCCACGCATAGTGAGACTTTAGAGGAATTGGTGGTGTATAAAGCACTTTATAACATCGAAGGAAAGGGGAAGGATTCGTTGTGGATAAGACCAAAAGGGATGTTTGAGGAGGAGGTTGTTGTGGACGGAGTGGTTAGGAAACGTTTTGAATATGTGGGGGTAGATTAGAATCCTATAAGGCATATAAGAAAAAGGTTTAGAAGGGATTTGCGATTGAGGAGTTGAATCCTATAAGGAATGTAAAAGAAGGGTTTAGACAGGATTTACCATTCAGAAATTGAGAAATTAAGGGGGAGTTAAAGAGTTTGTTTGAGATGCATTGAGGTGTTGACTTTGTCAACTGAAACTTTCATCTAATACCTCAATTTCGTGATCCCTATCCCTTTCAAATCAATCAAAAACAAGGTGTTCACATCTTCAAATTGTTCAAAAATAAGTTGGGTTACTAAATTCGCCATGTAGAGTCCGACGCTACCTGGAATATGCCCCATAACCCCATTTTCGGAACAACTTGGAACGTCTTCTTCATTGGGTGGTTCTGGAAATAGGTCGCGTAAGTTTTTACTTCCTTGATAATTAAAAACCGCTAAATGTCCTTGATACCCCAAAATACTTCCGTAAATCAATGGTTTATTTAATTGCACACAGACATCATTCACGGTGTAGCGCGTTAAGAAATTATCACACCCATCCACGATGATATCGTAGAGAGGGAAAATCTTCGCAGCGTTTTCTTCGGAAAGCAACTCGTTGTATGCTATCAATTCAATATACGGATTTTGCTGGCGTAGTTTTTCAACCGCAACTATCACTTTTGGCTGACCAACATCGGACGGTCCGTACAAAATTTGACGGTGAAGATTAGAAACCTCAATCACATCAAAATCGATCACACCAATTGTACCAATCCCCATTGAAACAAGGTATTGAAGTATCGGAGAACCAAGTCCTCCAGCACCAATTACCAATACTTTTGCTTGTTTTAATTTTATTTGTCCGTTGATACCCACATCTTCCAACATGATTTGTTTGGTGTATCGATTAAATTCTTCTTTAGAGAGCATAGTTGTATAAATTAAAACCTATCCCAATCTTTCCAAACCGCTTCGTATCCATGATTTCGGATTAACTGAGCAATCGTTGCTGTATCGCGTTCGTCTGAAATTTCAAATTGTTCCAAGGATTCTGGTTCGACAGCATACCCTCCAGGATTTGTTTTGGAACCTGCACTCATACTCGTGATGCCTAGTGGAATGACATTGTTTCTGAAATTTTCAGACTCGCGAGTAGAAAGTGAAATCTCCACATCCTCATTGAAAAGTCGATACGCACAGATCAATTGTACTAATTCTTTGTCACTAACAATCACATTGGGTTCAATAATTCCTTCTGCTGGTCGCATACGTGGAAATGAAATCGAATATTTTGTTTGCCAATATGTTTTTTGCAAGTAATCCAAATGCAACGCACAGAAAAAAGAATCTGTTCGCCAGTCTTCTAAACCTAGTAAAATTCCCAATCCAATTTTATGAATTCCCGCGCGACCAACACGATCCGGAGTGTCTAAACGATAGTTGAAATTTGATTTTTTTCCTTTCGGATGGTATTGCTTATACACTTCTTGATGGTATGTTTCTTGGTAAACCAACACCGCATATACACCCGATTCGTGCAACATAGCATATTCATCTTGTTCTAAAGGCTGAACCTCAATGGAAATATTCGCAAACTGCTTCGAAATTAATTCCACCGCATTTTTGATATAGCCTGCATGTACTGTATGATTCGCTTCGCCAGTCACTAACAAAATATGATTGTAACCTTGCGATTTGATAAACGCAACTTCCTCCAAGATCTCTTTATCTGAAAGTGTTTTACGTCGAACTTTATTATCTAAGCTGAACCCACAATACGTACAAATGTTATTACATTCATTACTCAAATACATGGGAGCGTATAATTGAACTGTTTTCCCAAACCGTTTTTGTGTCAATCCATTACTTGCCTGCGCCATTTGTTCTAAAAACGGAACAGCCGCAGGAGATATCAAGGCTTTAAAATCCTCGATCGTACGTTTTGTCGACTGTAAAGCATGAAGGATATCACGCTCTGTTTTAGCGTAAATGGAAGCTTTCACTTCCTCCCAGTCGTACTGTTCAAAAACGGATTGAAACCCCATAGTTGTTTTGTGTTAATCGTTTAAAAAACTTGTCAATGGACTCGATGCCGCCGCTGCGCGAACTTGTGCACCCAACCCTGCTTCGTATCCTCTTCTCCCTGCTTCAACAGCAAGTTTAAAAGCCAACGCCATTTCGCGGGGATTTTTCGCAACTGCAATTGCCGTATTTACTAATACTGCGTCCGCACCTAACTCCATCGCTTTTGCTGCATCGGAAGGTGCTCCGATTCCAGCGTCTACAATCACAGGTACTTTACTTTGCTCAATGATGATCTCTAAAAAATCAATGGAACGCAATCCTTTGTTTGTACCAATCGGCGCTCCCAATGGCATTACAGCAGCTGTCCCTGCATTCTCTAATAATTTACACAAAACAGGATCTGCATGAATATAAGGTAACACGATAAAGCCAAGTTTTGCCAACTCTTCAGTTGCTTTCAAGGTCTCAATTGGATCAGGTAACAAGTACTTCGGGTCAGGGTGAATTTCCAATTTCAACCAATTGGTTTCCATTGCCTCACGTGCCAATTGCGCAGCAAAAACAGCTTCTTTCGCATTACGTGCACCAGAAGTATTCGGTAATAAATTGATGTTTGGATGACGTAAATGTGCTAATAAATCATCCGTCTCCGTTTCTAAGTCTACACGCTTTAGTGCAACTGTCACCAATTCACTCCCAGATGCTAACACTGCTTCCTCCATTTGTTTGGAAGATCCAAATTTCCCTGTCCCTAGAAATAATCGGGATGTAAATTCTTTATTTGCTATTGTAAGGTTTTGCATAATGCTTAAAAAATTTCTTTTATATAGTCGATTCCTCTTTGGCAATCGTTATAAACGCAGTTGGGAAAGACCACATATTTGTTCCAAAAGCTACAGAAACAATTTCGTAACCATCCTGAGCTAATTTGTTAACTGTAAATTGAACATTTTGTCTTAAAGACTCTGTAGTCCAATAACCAGTTTCTTTAATAATTGTATATTTTTTCATTGTAATAAATTTATCGTTTTGAATCATTCACGACTGATTCCTGCGAAATTTTTGATATTAATGTTTCGGTATTTTCATTATTTGTTAATAATCCCGATAATGCCACTCCATGAATTCCAAGATCCAAAATCGGTTGAATATCTTCCTCTTCTATCCCTCCGATGGCATAAATGGCAATGTCTTTCTTTTCAGCTTTCAAACGATCTAAGATTGCTTGATATCCTTCTAAACCCAACACTGGACTCAATTTCTCTTTCGTAGTTGTAAAACGAAACGGACCTAATCCAATGTAATCGCAATTTTCTTCGATGCGTTGCAATACATCTTCATAGGTATTCGTGGTACCTCCAATAATTTTATCGTCTCCCAGTATTTCTCGCGCTTCACGTACATGAGTATCGGTCAAACCAACATGTACACCATCTGCATCCACTGCTTTCGCGATGTTCACGTGATCGTTTATTATAAAAACTGCTTGATACTGACTACACAATTTCTTTACTTTTTGAGCAGTATCTAAAAACAGTGTTTCATCACAATTTTTAAATCGTAATTGAATCCAAGTACATCCTGCTTTCAAGACATTTTCAATGTTTGTCAATTGTTCTTCTTGCGTTGAACCTTGAGATATGTATTGTATGTTATGCATAATACGCTAATAATGTTTGGTTGCTTGAAAGTTGTTTTTCAATAAATCGTTTTGCTAACTCACATGCTTCTGAAATCGATTTTCCTAATGCCATTTGTGCTGCTATTGCTGAAGAAAGCATACATCCAGAACCATGTTTTGGTGTTATACCTTCCTTTTTTTCTGGTAAGAATTCAATTACCTCGTCGTTAATAAAAAGCGTATCCACACCTAATTTAGTCGCTCTATGTCCTCCTTTTAATAATACAGACGTATGTTGAGAAAGCCATTTGGCACTTTCTAATTCATCTACATTCGAGGTCAATCGTACGATTTCTTTTGCATTCGGTGTAATCAAATTCACAGATTTCAAAACCGTTATCAATGTTTCTTGTTGGATGTTCGAAACAAAATCAACCCCTGCACTCGCAGCTAAAACTGTATCCCAAACAATAAAAACATCCGGTTGGTAGGTACGAACGAGTAAAAGTATTTTTCGAAGGACTTCAAATGACTCAACGATTCCAATTTTGACTGCCTCAAACGAATACTTTTGAAGAAGTGTTTCTAACTGATTAAGAATTTGCACCTCATCCACCCAACCAATGGAGAAAAACGCATCTTCTGTCTGAATGGTGTTTGCAGTGATTACCGCCATCCCCATACAACCATTAAATTCAGCCGTTTTAACATCTGCTAGGATTCCAGCACCTCCGCAAGGATCGAAGCCAGCAATTGTTAGTACATAAGATTTGGATTGTTTTAAAAGTTCATTAACATCGTTATGCTTAACCGAAAATTGTTCATTTACTGATGTAATCCCGATATCTATCGGGAGCGCTTTTTCAGTTTTCACATGCCTCGTTTCTGAACTTTTAACTCCAATCTTACTTTTCATCTATAATATTTTTACCAATGAATCTATCACTTTAAAAGGATTTTCTGAATTCCAAACTCCTCCTAAAACCGCTCCTCCATCAAATCCCATAGTTATCAATGAACCAAAATTTTCTACTGTAACACCTCCTAAACCTATCAATTGAATATCTATTCTGCTATGCGACAAATCGAAGTTCACTGCCTTGTATCCCTCTTTCGAGATACTATCAAACACAGGACTTAAAAAAGCATAAGTAAAACATGCAGGTAGTTTGTTGAACGATTCAAGTTCATGTACTGAAGTCGAAAGGATAAACCCAGCATCTGCAAATCGTTGTAATTTTTCTTCGTCAATCTCTCTACGAGCTTGTTCTGAAAAATGAAGTCGATTAATTCCGAATTCAGTAGCTAAAAAATGATGATGATTAAGCACAATCTTCTCCAATTCTTCGTTCGTAAATTGACTCAAAAAATCTGCCACTTGACCTTCTTCCCAATCATATCTACGAAGATGAAACAAAGCATCTTCATTCTTAAAGAACGAACGGATGATGTCCATTTCTTGAGGGTGGGGATTGGAAGTGGATAGGAGGATTTTCATCTCAAAATTCATTTTTAAGCATCATTCCTAATTGCATTTCTAATTCATCTAATTCTTGCGTTGCCTGAAAAATCAATTCCATTTTCACACCAAAATATTCATGAATTATAAAATTCCGAAAGGATTTTGGGATATGCCATGGGTAGGAATATTTTTCTAATAAGTCATTATCTAAAAATCGTGTCGCTTCGCCTACGATCAAAAACTGGTATTGTATTGCCGATTGTAATTTAACATCTAATAAAAAAGAATCTTCCGTTACCCCTTGCATGAACTCGTGGATATATGCAATGGATTGCAATATATGTTCAATTCGTTCTTTAGAGGCTATCTTATCCATAAATCTTAATGAAATCATTACTAGCTGATTGTAATGCAAAATCTTTGATCGAACCTTTTTCAACGATATCGACTTTTCGATGAACTCCTTTTTCGAGTATATGCGAAATATCAATCAAATCAAACAAAGAATATTTCTTTTTATCGTTAAACTCCACACAAATATCCACATCGCTTTTAGCTGTGTTTTCACCTCTTGCAAAAGACCCAAACAAATAGGCAACAGAAATACGTCCATCCTTTTGTAAAAATTCACGGATAGTTTGTATCATATTCTCAAACGAAAACGCATATTTTGTTTGATACATCACAGCAGCTTCAGCAACTTTTAAGGCTTCTAAACCAACCTCTTCATTTGAAATTTCATATTGTATTTTCTCAGACAACCAAGCAATCAACAATTCTGATTCTGGCAAATTATAATAACTCGCTAATTTTACTACTTGCTCCCGCGTTGCAGTTCGTTTACCATTTTCAATTTTACTTAAAACTGCTAAATCAATCCCAACTTCGGAAGCAACAAAACGCAAAGGAAGTTGTTTTTCTTCCCTTGCATTTTTAAGAATTTGAAGTAAATTTTCCATCACAAAATCATGTTGACAATTATTGTCAAAAATACAAAATTAGAAAGTCAAAAATAACTTTCTAAGAATAAATCTCGCTCCCTTTTTGTTTAAACTCTTCCGATTTTTCAAACATTCCAGCTTCCGCATCGTTACGAATTTCCTGACTGATCTTCATGGAACAGAATTTAGGTCCACACATAGAGCAGAAATGTGCCACTTTCGCGCCGTCAGCTGGCAACGTTTCGTCGTGGAATTCTCTCGCTGTATCTGGATCTAAAGACAAATTAAATTGATCTTCCCAACGGAATTCAAAACGTGCCTTACTCAACGCGTTATCTCTGTATTGTGCTCCCGGGTGACCTTTCGCTAAATCAGCAGCGTGTGCAGCTAACTTATAGGTGATCACACCGTCTTTTACGTCTTTTCTATTTGGTAAACCTAAGTGTTCTTTTGGTGTTACATAACATAACATAGCGCAACCAAACCAACCAATCATTGCGGCTCCAATCGCAGAAGTAATATGATCATACCCTGGTGCGATATCGGTTGTCAATGGTCCTAAGGTATAAAAGGGTGCTTCGTGACATTCCGCTAATTGTTTGTCCATATTTTCTTTGATCATATGCATTGGCACGTGACCAGGACCTTCAATCATTACTTGCACATCGTGTTTCCAAGCGATTTTTGTCAATTCACCTAACGTTTCTAATTCACCAAATTGTGCTTCATCATTAGCATCTGCTATCGAACCTGGACGTAATCCATCTCCTAAAGAGAATGCTACATCATACGCTTTCATGATTTCACAAATTTCCTCGAAGTGTGTGTATAGGAAATTCTCTTTGTGGTGCGATAAACACCATTTTGCCATGATCGAACCTCCACGAGAAACAATACCAGTCATACGTTTTGCAGTCATTGGAATGTAACGCAACAATACACCAGCATGGATCGTAAAATAAGAAACTCCTTGTTCTGCTTGTTCAATCAACGTGTCTTTAAAAATTTCCCACGTTAAATCTTCCGCTTTACCATTTACCTTTTCTAAAGCTTGGTAAATTGGAACTGTCCCAATCGGAACTGGAGAGTTACGAATAATCCACTCACGTGTTTCGTGGATATTATTTCCTGTCGATAAATCCATGATCGTATCTGCTCCCCAACGAGAAGCCCAAACCATTTTCTCTACTTCTTCTTCGATGCTTGAAGTCACCGCAGAATTACCAATGTTTGCATTGATTTTCACCAAGAAGTTACGAC
>CANCJF010000085.1 GCA_947378245.1 Bacteroidota bacterium | reverse complement strand
TTCTTACTAGTGAAAATAGTTTAATTCCCGAATTTCTATACCTTTATCTTAAAATTCACAACCATGGAAGAAATAAGAAACAAAGTACAAGAAAGTGGATTGATTTCAATGGATTTGGCAGACTTCAAGCCAGAAGCATCACTAATTCTTTCGTTAGATATTGCAGATCAATTGTGGCAGGGATTGGTGCTAAAAGAAAAAGATTTCAGAGAATTTATCACAACACACGATTGGTCGTTCTATAAAAGTAAATTTGTTTACATTCATTGTTCTGCGGATGCCATTGTTCCTACATGGGCATATATGCTAGTTGCATCAAAATTATTAGGTATTGCAAAAATAGCTTTAGTAGGTTCTCGCGAAGATTTGGAAAAACAAATGATTGCTTTAAATATACTTTCGCTTGACGTGACCGACTATATAGATGGAAGAATAATTATAAAAGGTTGTTCAGATATCACTTCACCTGAGTTTGCTATGACTACTTTGATTCAAAAATTACAACCAATTGCGAAGTCAATCATGTATGGCGAACCTTGTTCTACAGTTCCTGTATATAAACGAAAATAATTAAGCATTCTGTAGGTGAGGAGCCATAAATTGACAAATTTGTGCTATTTCTTTTTCCTTTATGAGTGACAAGTGATGTCCATATATTGGGTAAACCACAAATTCACCTTTTGTAGCTTTTCGCCATAACTTAAGGTTTTCATCGCTGTTAGTTCTGTTATATTGTTCCCAAGTGATTTGAATTCTACGATCTGTTTGAGCAACAAAATATAGTATGTTTCCTTGAAAAAATTCAAATTGATAGTTTAATACCAAGGAGATATTTTTATTGTTTATCCTTTTCTTCTTCTTTAACTTTGAAGCTCTTAATACTTTTTTAGGTAACCATTTTATCATATTGTATGCGCAGGTTTTCCAAAAAATTAAATTACCATATTTAAGTTTGTAGATGTAAAATTCAATAATTTCCTGAATCACCTGATAATTTTTATGGTATTTGATATCTAATGAAGGGAATAAAGAATCTAGGATAAAAATAAAAGAAATCGTTTTCCCTTTTTCTTGTAATTGTTTAGCTATTTCGATAGCTACTATTCCTCCCATTGAAAAACCTCCTATAATAAATTTTTTGTCATCGCAAATTGATAACAATGAATCCACATAAATTTCAGCACATTTTTCGATGTTTTCAGGCACTAAATTTTCTTGAATCCCAAAAGGTATAGTAGCATATACAGGATGAAAAGGAGGTAGATTTTCTTCGAATCTTATTCCTAAAAGTGTTCCTTCACTTTGTATAGGTTGAACTATAATAATGGGTGTTAATTGACCAGTTCTAAGTTGTGTGACTTGTACTTTTTTGCTTTGTTGAATGGGCTCATCAATAATTTGAGCTTGTTCGAGTATATTATTTGTATGAATAAAATATGAAATTGGATGCTGAAAATTAATTTTTGTTTCTATCCAATGATAAATTTCTAGTCTTTTAAGTGAGTCACCACCTAATGAATCAAATGGATCTAAAATCCCAATAGGTTTAAGATTAAGTACTTTTTCCCAAATTGCTACTAACTGTTTTTGAGTTTTGGTTTGAGGTGCTACATATGATTGTTGTGTGAGTTCTCTAATTTTATCTGGAAGCGGAAGTGATTTTTTGTCAATTTTTCCAGTAGTTAATAAAGGGAAATTGTCTATATGAATAAAAAAACTTGGTATGATTGAAATAGATAGTTTAGTAGAAAGTACTTTCTTTAAATGTTGAATATCAATTGTTTTTTTATCTTTTGAAATCAGATATGCTGTAAGTATTATTTCGTTAGTATGATGCGAAGTAGGCAGAACTACACAGTCTTCAATATTTTCTTGTAAACGAATTTCAGTTTCAATTTCTTCTAATTCAATACGTATGCCATTTATCTTGACTTGTTTATCTTTTCTACCTTCAAAAGCAAAACTTCCATTTTCTAATAGTCTTCCATAATCTCCAGTTCGATATAGTCTTTCAAGATTGGAATTAATTGAATGATTTACAAATTTTTCGTTTGTTAATTCTTCGTTGTTTAAGTATTGATTAGCCAATCCTATTCCTGAAATATATATTTCTCCAATTTCTCCTTTTTGGACTTCTTGAAGTTTTTCATCCAATAAATAGATGTTCATGTCAGCAATAGGGAAGCCAATAGGTACAAATTTTTGGGAATATTTAGGTGTACATTCCCAATGTAAAACAGATATCGATGTCTCAGTTGGACCATAAATGTTTATTAGTCGCGCATTTGATTTTTTGAAAAATGTGTTTTGAAGTTGAGGTGTAACAATTTCCCCCCCTAAAAAAACATAAGTAAGACTTTTACATTTCTCAAAATCATCACGTTGTAATAGTAGTTTTAGGACAGAAGGTACTGTTCCTATAACATTTATTTTTTCAGTTTGAATTAATTGGATTAGGTATTTCCCTTCTAAATGTAATTCAGGACGAGAAATTATCAATGTTGCACCACAAGAAAGTGCTGTGAAGATTTCAAAAATAGAAAAGTCAAACGTTAATGTTGTTTGTTGTAAAAACACATCATTAGATTGATGATTATATTTTACAATTCCCCATTGAATACGATTGCTTAATCCTTTATGTGTTAATACTACTCCTTTTGGTATTCCTGTTGTTCCAGAGGTAAAAAGAATTACGGCAGGATTTTCAATTGGAATTATAGGTTGTTCATATTTTCTGTCTCTAGAATCAATTGGGTAAACTAAGTGTTCTAAATTACATGTTGATATTGATGAATTGATTTTTTTTGATGCAAAATGACTTTCAGTGATAACCAGTGAAGCTTTACTTTCTTTTAAAAGTAAATTAATTCTACTAGATGGATTGTTGGGGTCAAGTGGTAAATACACAGCTCCAGCTTTAAGTATTCCAAGTATAATTGATATAGCATCTATCGAGCGATTGAAGAGCAATGCGACTATATCACCTTTATTGACTCCTTTTTGAATCAGTGAATCAGCTATTTGATTACTTTTTTTGTCAAGCTCTCCATAACTGATCGTTTGATGATTAAATTTTAATGCAATAGCTTCAGGTTGCAGTAATGATTGTGTTTCAAATCCATGATGTAATAGTAATTTCATTTTTTCTATTACTTTAATTTAGTTAGAGTACCAAACATCAAATTTTTTCTATTGATTACATCAATTAATTGAGGCAATAATACTTTTTGTCGTTCCGTAAATTTATAGTTGTCATGTACAACAATAATATCTCCACCTTGAATGTTTTTATTGGCATTGAAAAGTATTTGTTCATTGCTTAGTGTGTTGTCGAAATCGTAAGATAACCAACTCCACATGATGATTTGATAGTGTTTGGATATCTTTCGTGCACGGTAGGATGATAATCTACCATATGGTGGTCGAAATAATTTAGATGGTATCAATTCTGCCGCTTCTTCGATACTTCTTTTGTATACTTTAAAAGATGTTTTATGCGACTTCGTATGATACATTGTATGGTTCCCTACTTGATGCCCTTCATCTATTATTCGTTGAAAAATATCAGGGAAACGTTTTACATTTTCTCCTACACAAAAAAAACACGCTTTAATATTTTGTGCTTTTAAGTTATCCAATACCCAAGGTGTAATAGCTGGATGAGGTCCGTCATCAAATGTTAAATATACTTCATTTGTATCCATAGAAAAACCCCAAGTACGTTTGAAAAATATTTTTCTTATAATACTTGGGGTTCTAAAAATTCTCATTATGTTATTTCTTTTTAGTCACACTGATCGAAGTCGTCACACTGATCGGAGTTGTCACACTGAGCGGAGTCGAAGTGTGACTAATTTAGTTGAAATAGCGAATTAAATTTATACATTACTGTTGTTGCATTAGTTGTTGAATTTGCTCTGGGGATAACTGCTGCCCACCTTGTGGCGCCCCTTGTTGCGGAGCAGCCATTTGTGGACGTGCTAAATATCCAAATTTAATTGCTACTGCTTCTACATGTGCTTTTAATTCACTTACATCAGCACTCGTATATCCTTCATTACGTAAATCAGAACAAATACGAGGAATGACTACTTTATATATTTTATTGATTCTAGTTTTCAAACGTTTTGAAATTGCACTAGTTGCATTCCCAACTTCAGGATCAGCTGTAAACGTAGCTAAGACCATATAGTTGTTAAGTGCAGAAACAAAGTCTTCTTTATTACTCATTGCAAAACGCGCATCACTGTATTCGAAGTAATTTAAGATACTTTCAATTTGTGTTGCTACCTCAGCTGCAACTTGTTCACCACGTTTTTTATCTCCAGCACGGAATAATACTCCTACGTAGTCATGTAAAGTACCATCGGTGTAGGCTGCGTAACTCAAGCCAGGTCCTACTTCATAAGTTTCTCGACTTGGAGTTGGTTCACCGTAATCAATTACATTACCAATAGGCATTACTTCTAAAGAACGGTTGATTAATTTAATAGCGAATTTTTTGTTCTCTACGATTTTTTTATCAGCACCATTCAAAATTGCCTGTAAGGAGTCTGCAGATTGTTTTCTGCCTGCTTGACGTAACATAGAAATCTGAGAAGGGTAAACCGATTTGTTCGATTTTAGTTCTTCCGCCTCTCGTAAGTATGCGTCAGCTAAGCGAGAGAAGTGATCTCTGTATTGAGCTGTATGACGACGTGTGTAATAATCAGAAAGAACTCCTTTTTTATTCATTAATCCAAAGTTGTATACTTTCATTAAGTTATTCAACATTTTCTCTTTATCGATAGGTTCGTTGTCACGCAATGGTGTTAATTCATACGCGATACCATTTTGTTTTACGAAACCGTTTGTATAAAGTGCTATAGATACGTCAGAACCACCAGGAGAAGAGAAATAAATTGGACGTTTCCAATCGTTATTTGCCATTACGTCTAACATCATTACTTGTTCACGAGTCAATGCTTGTTTGTCTATACTGAAACGAATTTCGTTCGGTAAGTATTTCGCTTTTTCTTTACTTACAATTCCTGATGCAACTACATTTTTCTTATTCACAGGTAAAATAAATCCTTTAGAAGGGAACACACGTAGTTTACTTCCTTGATTAGATAATTGGTTATTATCATCTCGAACAAATTCCATTGCTATATCCATTGGTAAGTAATCCCAAGCACTTTCCCAAGCTTTCAATCCTTCGTTGAATTGTTGCATTTGCTCCTGTGGTGCTTGAATCATTCCATTAGAATAAGCCATCAAGATTTCCAACGCGGCACCCATCATTTCTTCTACATTTTTATATGCTGGTTTAGCAATAGGGGTATTGAATACTTTTTTAATTTCATCTACACGCACCTGTAAAGCAGGGTCTTTCACTTGTACACTATTTACAACTGCTGAATTATTTGCTTGGAATTGTTGGAAAGCTTGCTCAAAAGCAGCTTTGTTGAATTTGATTTTCGCAGTGTAGATTTTAGAAAGTGTTTCTTTCGAAATACCCATGTTCATCATGTCTAACATCGATAAGAAATATACTTGGTCTGTATTACCTGCATACATCAAAATTTGATCTTCTCTAAATTTAATAGGTAGCGGATCAGAGTCGTATGCTTTCATTTTCATTTGATCAGTATACCAGTCTGTTTGCATTAATGAAAGGTTACAAACACGAACGTCTGTTCTTTCTTCTTCTACTTCTTGTAAATACCACAATGGGAAGGTGTCGTTATCTCCGTTCGTGAATAAAATGGCATTTTTACCACATGATTCTAAGTAGTTATATGCTAAATCGCGTGCAGAAGTTTTATCACTTCTGTCGTGGTCATCCCATCCTTGTACAGCCATAATAAACGGAGCTCCAATAGTTAGAATAATGGCTACAACAGCACCTTGAACTTCATTCTTCGATTTCTTCCCGAGTAGATGTGCAATGAAGGAAAGTAGTACCGCAATAATAGCGATATACACCCACGATAATTTAGCAGTATGTGCTTCGTCACCCATATCAATCAATGCAAAGAATACTAATCCACCTAAAACGATGTACCCGATTTTCTTGAACAATTCTTTGGAAATACCTTTGGAGAATTCAAAAAGTGCAAACACCGAAAGTCCTATCCACATCGAGAATGCATAGAAGGATCCAGCATACGCATAATCACGTTCTCTTGGTTCAAATGGTTTTTGGTTCAAGAAGATAACAATCGCTAATCCTGTGAAAATAAAAGTTAATAAAACTACAAACGCATCTTTTGGTGCTTTGTAGAAATGGAAACACATTCCAATTACCGCTAATATTAAAGGGAAGAAGAAGAATTTATTGTTCGACTCATTTCCTGAAGTGTAAAGAGGAGCATTCGCGCCATCTTCACCTACGTGCATTTTGTCTATGGAACTAAATCCACTGATCCAGTTACCACGCATGGCATCTCCATTTCCTTGAATATCGTTTTGACGACCTGAGAAGTTCCACATAAAATATCTCCAGTACATCCAGTTGATCTGGTAGCGTGCAAAGAATGTTAAGTTTTCTCCGAACGTCGGTAGACGTAAACCATCCGAACCGATTTCAGCACCTTCCACATTTTCTTTAGGATCATAACGTGACCAGCTTTTGTAAGCTTCAGACTTCGTAGCATCACCTGTCATATACATACGAGGGAAGAACGTGTTTTGTAAATACGTAGGTTCTTGTTGTTTACGATATTCTTCGTTCGTTACAAAATATTTTTCAATCACTTCATATCCAACACCTTGTTTTTTAGCATATTGATCTGCATTTGCTTTATCTTTAAATGCCTTTAAATCTTGATCGCCACGAGTTACTACAAAGCGACGCGCATAGAAAGCAGAACGGTCTTTCCAAGTTGTACGATCCTCATTCATTGTAGAGTTGTAATATGGTCCATACAATACTGGCCAGCTACCATATTGTTCACGTTTTAAGTAGGAGTGAAGGGTAACTAAGTTTTCAGGGTCATTTTCATCCAATGGTGTATTTGCACTAGAACGTATAACTATGGTAGCAAACGATCCATATCCAATTAAGAATACGATAAATCCTAAAGCAGCAGCATTTAATACAGGTTTATCGTTTTTCTTAGACCAACGTACAAGGAAAATTGAACCAATAATTAATAATAAAAAGAAGAATAAACTTCCGATGTAGAAAGGCATCCCTAGAGAGTTTACAAATGCGATTTCAAACTTGGAAGCCAAAGAAATCGTTCCAGGGATAATTCCTTCTTGAATAAATCCTAACGTAAAAACAGCAATAATTCCTGTGATAAAGAAACCTTTTAAAGTTACATCTTTCGATTGGTTAAAATAAACCACGTAGGCAATTGCAGGGATAACAAGTAATCCAAGTAAGTGGACCCCAATTGCTAAACCAAACAAGAATAGGATTAAGATCATCCAACGCAATGGACTAGCAGCCATTTGTAATTCGCCGTGTTTGATAGATTCAGTTTCCTCGTCCCATTTTAAGATTGCCCAGAAAATGATTGCAGTAAACAATGAAGACATAGCATATACCTCACCTTCAACAGCAGAGAACCAGAAAGAGTCTGTAAATGTATACGCTAAAGCTCCAATAAATCCACTACCTAAAATTGCGATTTGTTCACCACGAGTCAACGTACGTTTTGTTTTTAAAGCCATTTTTTTCGCCAACATCGTTATTGACCAGAACATAAACAAGATGGTTCCAGAACTAGATAACCCTGACATACGGTTGATCCACATTGCTACGTCTTCTTTCGCGGCAAAGAAAGAAAACAATCTTCCCAACAACATGAAAAGGGGAGCACCTGGAGGGTGACCAACTTCTAATTTGTAAGCTGCAGTGATGTACTCTCCACAGTCCCATAAACTTACAGTGCTTTCAATGGTAATGAAATAGACGATAGTTGCGATTAAAAATACAAACCAGCCTAGGTAAATGTTACTTTTTTTGTAATCCATTTTAAATTCTTTTGGTATAAACTTTTACTCTCTTTTTAGAGAATGACGAAATTAACAAAAATCTACAAGAAATTTCTGAAATTTTGGTAATAATCGTTAAAAACTAACAGCTAAATTTTAAAAAATTAATTGATGATATAGTCATTTAGCGATTCGTTAACAGTTGGTTAAACTAATGGTTGATTTCTTTGGTGTAAATATTTTTACATTTTTCTTGTCAAAATAAAATTTCTATCTATATTTGCACTCAGTTACTGGCCTATGGTGTAACTGGCAACACGTCGGTTTTTGGTTCCGAAGAGTCTAGGTTCGAGCCCTAGTAGGCCAACAAAAGCTTCACAGAAATGTGAGGCTTTTTTGTTATATGTCAGTTGGTTATACTTCAGAATTTCGAGTTTGCAAAAACTACTGGGTACGGGATTTGGTACAAACTCACATCGTCGACCGTAGCGAATAATTCCAGTCCGATATCAATTTACCATCCAACCAACGGATACCATATTCATTTTTGGCGTACTCACTGATTTCATCAAATTCCTCCTCGGGATATTTGAGCGCATGTTCTTCTGTGGTTATCAAAAACACACTGCCATCACTAAGAATCAGGATATCCTTATCCATCATCATGTCTAAGGTTAAAGTACCTTGGAACTCTGCAAATACTAAACGTTTCATATTAATACGTATTAGGTTAAAGTGGGGGTACGAGTGTTTCTCACAACTATGTAGCATAGATGTTTACCCCCGAAATATTGGGCGGGGCATTTGTATGACTAGGTGCACAGGGTGGGTAGAAATGCTATTGTTGAATAGGCATGGGGTGAGTATGTAACCCACAACTGATGGGATAGGGCGCGATGAGTAATAATGATTGAAGACTAAATTCTAGCGCCCTTGCACAGCAGTTGTGGAAGACTAGCTATACTTCTAAGTTGTTTCGTATATGAAAACAGTGAGGGTAGTGTGGGTCTTTATCCGAAACTCTGAAAAAATAAGCAGTGACTATACCTTCTACTAAACAAGCACTCCGATACACACATATATATGCTGATAATTACAGTGTGGGTAGTGTGGGTATTTCTGGTGAAATAGTTTTTTTTGTGTAAAAACACATAAGATGCAAGAAGAAAAAATAAACAATCTAAAAGATTTCATAATTAACCTGAAATTTAATTACACTCACAAAGGCGGATTAGAAGACACTATGACCTATGAAAATACCGCTGATCTAATTAGTGATTCCGGAGCTCCAATTTATGGATCTTCATCTGTTATTTTATACTGTAATGATTTATTACTTCCTGAATTTGATAGAAAATTAACATTCTTGACTAGAGAAATTGAAGATGAAATTCATAATAACATACAAAATATACCCGAATTATTGAATTCAGTGGAAAGGTTGTATGGTGATTGTTTTGATTCAAAAGAAAAATACATCCCACAAAAACAGTTTTCTACACCATACCAAGGTGATACGATTAATAAATCTGAGATGATTATTGAAGTAATACCAGACCAAGATGAAATCGTACTTTTTTATTCATTAGAGATATTTGCGCAATTACGTATCTATAATAAGGATATTACTTTTAAACAAATTGTAATGTCTTATAATGTAAATGCTTCAACTGAAGATTATATTGAGTGTATTCGTGTTACACTGAAATCTCTTATTGAAACATTAGACAAAAAATTAAATAGATACTCAAAACTACCAACACCTTCAATCAAAGAAGTAACACAAGGACATGAAAAGATTAAATGGAATAAAACATCTACTATGATAGGCTATTTATTCTACATGCTTCATGAAGAAAACATAATTGAATTGCCTTCAGACTCATTTGGTAAATTGAAATCAACTGAAACTGCAAAATGGCTAGTTGATAATTTCACTTTCCCTAAAGAAAAAAATAATACCGTGAAATTAGATTCGCTTAGAAAAAGGTTAAATGAAAATAATGCAGATACTATGAATGCTAATGATAAAAACAGCATTGATACAATATTAGATAAATTTGAATCCCTTGTGTCGAGAATAGATAAGTATATTGAATAGCAAATTGTCCACTTGTCCGGACAAGTTAGGACAAGACTAAAATCAGGAATTTACTCAGCTTTGTAGGACCAACAGCGAAAGCTAGAGGTCGATTGGGAGAGTCCCAATTGTAATGTTTAATCCATTAAAAAATAAAAAAAAATGGAAAATGTTCTACAAAGTGACGGTAATAGCCGCAACGAAATCCTTGAACAAATGTTGAAGGATACATTTAATCCACGCTTCAATGTAATTATTGGACGTGTAGAAGTATCTAAGGATAAAGGTAAGTCATACAGACCAATATCTGACAGAGATTTAAAAACCACCTTGCGCTCATTAAAGGCAAGGGGTATCAAGACCAACCTTGGAGAAATATCCAATATTTTAGATTCTGACTTTAGTCCTAACTTCAATCCTTTTGAAGAGTACTTGAGTGACTTAAAATGGGATGGTGTCACTGACCATATACTTGACCTTTCAGGTCTAGTTACGGTGGGTAAGCCAGAATATTGGCATAAGTTTCTCCAGAAATTCGTTGTTGGAATCGTAGCAACTATTCTCGATGATAAAGCTACTAATGAACAAATGCTTGTATTGACAGGTGGACAAGGTTTAGGTAAAACAACCTTTTTGAATAAGTTAGTTCCTAAGGAATTGTTAGATTATTCTCATACAGGTCATTTGAATGTTGACAATAATGATGCTGCAATAAAAGTGTCAGAGACATTCTTGTGTAATATGGATGAAATGTCGTCTTTGAACTATCGAAATATTGACAAGTTCAAACAACTTTTGTCTCAAAAATATATAACAGGTGTTAGACGTCCTTACGCAAGATACAGTGATTTCATGCGAAAATACGCATCTTTTTGCGGGTCAACAAACAATAAAAATTACTTATTAGATGGTACAGGCAACAGACGTTTTTTAAGTATTGAAGTACTATCTGTAGATTTAGAGAAACTTGCAGATTTCAATATTGATGGTGTCTATGCACAGGCACTTTCATTGTACATAAATGGAGATGTTCAGCATTGGTTTAACCGTGATGAAACTCGAATGATTGAGGAGAATAACGCTGATTTCATTTTCCGAAATGTAGAAGAAGAAGCAATTCTAGATGTATTCAAGGCTACTGAAGATACCAATATCAGAATGACGGCATCACATATTCGTGAGTTTTTGGTGGATCGAGGTACATTAAGCCGAAATATTGATGCTCAAAAAGTTGGTCGTGCGTTGACAAAACTAGGATTTCAATCATCCAAATCAAACGGTAGAATGCTATACAATGTAGCATTGGTGAATGATGTGAAAATAACTGAACCTCTAAAATTAGGTGTTTTTGTAAAAAGACCCACACTACTTACACTACAAAGTGAGATAGAAATAGAAAGTAAAAACAAAAAATAAATTGATTATGAAAAATTTAAATAATAAGACAGTAAAAGAAAGTATGTTGCATAACATTCTGATAAAAAGTATGGAAACAAATGTCAAAGTAGATAAAACAGCTTCTGTGTTGGAAAATACGGACCTAATAAACAGTGCGAAAACAGATTTTGCGATGAAGAAAGAATTGCTTCACCAACTTACATCTGAAGTTAATTACAAACTCAAAGGAGATGCTTGGGCAGACATTAAACGTATTGTGAAGATGTATACTCATATCGGAAAGAGTAAATTAGTGTACAACTTAGATATTCCGCAACTAGATAACTATGGTTTTCCTGCTGGAACTGTACATCTTGAAGAGTATCAAAAACAAAAGATGACAGCCCAAGAACTAAAGGATAAGCCCTGGAGATACACGGATAAAAACTCGAAATCTTTGGAGAAACAGCTTGCTATGTGCAAGTATTACTATGCAAATGTTGACCATTTAGATTTGAATTTAGTCATGCCTAAGGAACACCTGATGGAGTTGGTATGTATTGCTTCTAGGTTCATGGATTAACATATACAAAAACACCATGAAACTTTTAAATAAGAGGGATGCTGATTTTGGTATCCCTCTATTTATTTAGGGTGGGTAGGGTGAGTTAATTTTCAAAACCTCACAAAAAGGCGAGAGGTCTTATATTATTATTTATTAATAATAACTATTCATGTGGTATCGCATTTCCGCTGACACAAGCAAAAACGTGGGTGTGCTATAGCGTGAGAATACGCTACAAAGATTAGATATTTACTAGCCGATCATATAGTTCCTTCGCTATCTGTAGGCGTTCTTCCTCGGTTGTACCGCTACGAACTTCCAACATAGTATTGTAGTATACGTCTAGCCAAGCATCGGGTATAGGAGAAACGCCCATCATTTTTGCAACGATGAAATCTATGTTCAACGTGTAGAGGTCGTCGTCATAGAACCCCATGTCGTACAAACCATTAAGTAGTTGATTGTGTTTGATATCCGCTACTAGCAACTGTATTATTGTCCCTTTCATGGAACAATTTTAGGTAGTTAGTTTGAGAATTTCAAATGGGTAATAGGTATAAACAAAAATGGGCTATGAAAACTCATAACCCATCAATTTTGTTTTGTTGATTTTAGTCTTTAAGGCAGCGAATTGAATGACCATATTTATTTTTATCCCAAAAATCATATTCTAAAAAGCAACCCTTTTCTGATGCTTCTATACCCATAATAAATGCCTGTTTACTATTGGTGGTATCAATTAAACTCCACCATTTACCTGAGAAACCTTTAGAAAAAAATGATTTATCATAATATATATCACTATCTCGGTCACCTCCTGGCAAGGCTGTGAATAATGATGTATTTGTATTTTCAGTATTATAGTATGTATCTGTATTCCAGTGAGTTGAACCTACTTCTTTCATTTGGCCACCAGCTAATACACTGTCCTCTTCTAAATAGTCTATTAGAACCTGCCATTCATTCTTAGTGGGGATATGGAATCCAGTTGGACAAACGTTTTTATTACCATTTGTTGTTGGACTTACAATGTGCCAATTGTAAAGTTTTCCATAATCAGCGTTATTTATTTCGTTGTTATCGTAATAACTCCAAGCGCCCGTGGATAAATTCAACCATTGCGTTTTGTCCATAACATTTGGTATAGTAGTGCCATCGTTATATTTACTCACTTTTAAATTCTCTGCCATCCATTCTTGGGTACCTATTATTGTTGTTTTGTATTTATTTCCATCAATATCAGTAACTCCATTACCATATTTACCTTTCATTGGTATTGAAATTTTACCTTCAATACTCCTTTCTTTCATACAAGATATAAGTATTAATATACCTAGAATTGTGTAGAATACTTTTTTCATTTTTAAAAGTTTAAGGTTAATTTTGTACTTAAACAATGTTGATACAATTGTGTACTTTTACTAT
>CANCJF010000084.1 GCA_947378245.1 Bacteroidota bacterium | reverse complement strand
GAGCCTTTTTTGATTTAGAGATGATTTTTGTGTGAGGAGTATTATTTATACGTAATATATTGCGTATGTATTTAGTTAATTAATTTTCTTTGATTCTATAGTTTTTAGTAGTTTTTAGTTGTTCTGTTAGTTCGATTTTAAAGTGTTTTATTTCTTTTGTAGATAATGCTAAAACTTCAATAGTGAACACAGTTTCTCCTTCTTTACCTTGTTTCAAAATTGTATAAGTAATAGAGGTATGATTTTTATCATTATATGTGTTTAGAAATTCTTCAAGAAGTTTTTTTGACTTGAAGTCAATACCTGAACCTTTACTATAATATTCCACTTGTATTGAATGCGTATCATCTTTTTGTTTAATGATTGCACATGTATTTAGACTAAATACAATAAATATTATTGTTAGTAGGTTTAATGTTAATTTGCACATCAGTTATTGATAATTACTTTGATTTCATAATGATTTCCTTCTTGGTTTATTTTTAAGAAATATACACCGTTTTGAAGGTAATCAATAGAAATAGGTATGTTTAAATCTGTTTCATTATCAAATATTTTGATTTTGTTTCCTAAAATATCAACAAGAATAATTTCTAAATTATCATTAGATATTTTGCTAATAGAGATTGTAAATCTACCTTGATTAGGATTTGGGTAAATTTGAATTTGTTTATTGTTTGTTATGTTTTTTAAAGAGGCAATATTTTCTCCTTTTTGCATTATTTTATTTCTGTAATAGCTTAGAGATCCCTTCATTCGCTCTATTTGTCCTATAGTAAACATATTCATACAATCATCATCCGTATAATCCATAAAATTCATATACATTTCACCATATTCACTTGATCCACAAGAATTGTTTGGACTATGAGGAAAATCTGGACATCCAAAATTTGAAGTGTCTGCAGGTTCAGTATCTGCAACTAAATCGTCACCACATTTTTCATCACCCCATATATGCCAAAGGTTTAACCAATGTCCTATTTCATGGGTTGCTGTACGTCCATATTTATTTCCAATAAATCCATTTTTTCCTACCGTTCCTGTTGTTCCAAATGCTTGGTGGCGAATTACTAATCCATCATAGGCAGGAAGCGAGTCTAATTGGTCTGGAAATGATGCAAATCCAAGAACTGTACTATTAGTATCTAAATTTGCTACCCAAATATTAAGGTATGATGTTGGATCCCAGTTGTCTACACCGCTTGAGTCTGAGAATTTTATACGGTCAAATTCTTCTTCTTTCCAGTCTTTTTGTGTGGTATAGGTTCTTGTTATTCCTGTAGTAGGATTTCCTTTAGGATCAATTTTTGCTAAATTAAATTTAATATTTGCTTCTTTACATAATTTAAAAAATGGATGTGTCGAATCTAATTTATTTTCATTTTTAAAGTTAAAATCATTGTTTAGAACTGTTAGTTGAGAATGAATTTGTTCTTCTGAAATGTTTTCGTTTTGAGAATTATAAAGTACATGAACCACAACAGGAATAGTAATAATTGAACGTTTTTCAATCTTGTTTTTGTTTATCGTAATATGGTCTTGAAGTTTTTTCTCCTTGATTTCCTCTTCTTTTTCGTAGTTTTTATTTTTTGTTTTGATGATTTTATGTGAGTAGCATTTTTCTTGAGCTTGTATTAAGTTTGTGAATAGTATGAAGATATATAGGGTTAATTTTATTGTTTTTTTCATTGTTTTTTTGTTTTTATGAGGATATATCGATTTAGATTTTATATATGCTAGAATCCGATTTTATATTAATGTTTTTTGTCGGTAAAATATTGTTTATTAGTGCTTTATCGAAAAATGATTTTTCCTTACCATTCTTCTTCTTTTCCATCTTCTTTATTGGCGTCTTTAATTAATTTTTGCCAATTGTAATTTCCGTCTTCAGAATCTTTTAAAATATCTTGGTATTCGCCATTTTCTAATTCATAGTGCTCAATTTCTTCTCCGGTGTATTCTTCTATCTCCGCTAAAAATGGTTTTTCTTCTTTACTGCAAAAAGCAAGTGCTTGACCTTTTTTGTTTCCACGACCTGTTCTACCGACACGGTGTACATAGTTTTCGGGATCTTCTGGTAAATCGTAATTAATAACATAGTCTACATCTGGAATGTCAATTCCTCTTGCGGCAACATCCGTGGTAATCAATACCATATTTTCACCACTTCTAAAACGATCCAATACTGCAAATCGTTCTTTTTGATCTAGACCTCCATGTAAAAATTCAGATTTGACCATTACTCGTTCCATAGCTGCAACAACACGTTCTGCTCTAACTTTTGTTCTCACAAAAACAACGAACTTAGATCCTTCGTATTCTTTTAAGGTGTTTTCTAAAAAGAATCGCTTATCGTCCATCTCTACAAAAACTACGGCATGCGTAATATTTTTTGCTACCGGATTTTTAGGTGAAATTTGAATTCGTATCGCATTTCTAACAACTGAATATGCTAATTCTTTAATTTTCTTTGTAATGGTTGCTGAGAAAAATAAGGTTTGTCTTTTAGAAGGAATATGTTTTAATAAATCGGTAATATCTTTAATGAATCCCAAAGCAAGCATTAAATCCGCTTCGTCGATACATAATATTTTTACATTGTCAATTTTTAAATGTCCTTGAGAAACCAAGTCGAACATTCTACCTGGTGTAGCAACCAAAACGTCTACACCATCATTTAATTTCGAAATTTGAGGATCTTGTTCCACTCCTCCGAAGATACATGCAGAAACTACTTTGGATCCTTTTCCTATTTTTTGAAAAACGCCGGTAATTTGTAAGGCTAATTCTCGAGTAGGTGCCAATACAAGACACGTGATTCCAGGTGTTTTTTTGTGTTTCTCAAAACGTGTATTTAATAATTCGATAATCGGAATAACAAAAGCAGCTGTTTTACCAGTTCCTGTTTGTGCAATTGCTAATACATCCTCACCACGAAGAATAGGGTCTATCGCTTTGAATTGTATGTCTGTTGGTCTATGATAGCCCAACTCTTCCAATTGTCTTTTTATGGTAGGTGATATGCGGTAATCTTCAAATTTCATAGTAGCTTGATAGTATGTATACAAAGATACGTTAAAAGTGAAAAGTTAGGATTAAAAAGTTGGAAGTAAAAAGTATAATTAAGTCAGTTCTTTACTTAAATTTGTTATATGTTGTTAAGTTTCAAGTCAAGTTTCTGTGTATCTCTGTGTTTAATAGTGTTTTTTTCTTGTAATCAGCAAATTGAAACCAAGCATATAAATGCTTTGAAGTTTGAGAAAGTAGTTCACGCTCAAAATTTTAAATTAATTCAACATCATAATTTTATCGAGTTACAAATAATCGACCCTGAAAAAGGGCATATTGAGCGCAGTTTTGCTTTGGTTCGTAAAGGTGTTGCATTAAGTACAGATTTTAACATGGAGCGTATAGAAGTTCCTGTAAAAGGCCTGGTGTGTTTGTCAGCGACACATGTTGGAATGTTAAATAAATTAAAAGCTATTTCAAACATTCGGGGTATTTCCAGCAAAAAGTATGTTTCCAATCAGCAGTTGCTTCAAAACATATCGCTTGGTAAAGTCCTCGAATTTCAAACGATTGATCAATTAAATCCTGAGTTAGTTTTAACTTCTGACGCACGCATAGTTCTTTTTGATGGTTTTGGAATTGCTCCATCAAATGGAGAAAAGCTAAAAAAGTTAGGTATTGTTTGTATTCCAAATTATGATTGGCGCGAAACAGATCCCTTGGGAAAAGCTGAATGGATAAAATTGTTGGGTGTGCTCGTTGGGAAAGAGTGTATGGCTAACAATTATTTTACTAAAATTTCAAAAGATTATTCAAACCTAAAGAAACAAGCACTACAATTGAAAAGTCATCAAACCATCTTATCTGGATCTTTGATTGGAGATTTATGGTACATGCCTGCAGGAGAAAGTTTTTATGCACATATATTAAAAGATGCACAATTGTTTTATCAGGAAAAAGATTCAAAGGGTACGGGGAGTGTCAGTTTTTCTTTGGAACATTGTTTAAAAGTACACAAGCAAGCGAATTTGTGGGTTAATCCTGGAGTTTCTTCGTACTCAGAATTACTTAGATTAAATCCAAAGTATAGATTATTGGATGCATTTAAACACAAGCAAATGTATTGTTATTCTCACAATGCCAATTATTTTTGGGAAAATAGTGCGGTCGAGCCACATCATTTGTTATCTGATTTTATTGCCATGAATCGGGGAGAAGGTTCAACTAAAAAACTCTACTTTTACAGAAAACTGAAAGAATGAAAGTGAGGTTGTATGAACGATTTACTATTTTCTTGGGATTACTGTTGGTGATCTTGTCGTTGTTACACTTACAATCAGGTGAAGTTACGATTTCGTTTTCAGATGCTTGGAATGCGCTTTTTTCCTTTGATGAACAGAATCAATATCAGGTGATTTTTCGAGAATTACGCTTGCCGAGAACTAGTATTTCCCTCCTTGCTGGTGCAGGACTTTCAATTGCTGGTTTATTGATGCAGACTTTTTTTAATAATCCATTAGCAGGACCTTCGATTCTTGGTGTAAGTTCAGGGTCAAGTTTATTTGTAGCACTCGCGTTGATGTCGGGTTTAACACTTTTTACATCAACCTTTGGTATAATTACTGCTGCTATTATTGGTGCGTTTATATATAGTTTACTCTTATTGTTATTTTCATCCTTTGTTCGTTCGAATGTTTCGTTGTTAATTATCGGAATTATGTTAAGCAGTTTTACGAATTCAATTATTCAAATGATACAGGCGGTTTCTGACGTGAATGCCCTAAAAGCATTTACGATTTGGGGTTTTGGATCGTTACAACAAGTTAATTACAATCAATTATCACCAATAATGATTTGTTTTTTAGCTGCTCTGGGAATGCTAGTATTTCTGGTGAAGCCTTTAAATTCTTATGTGTTAGGTGAAGATCGTGCGGAACAATTAGGAATCAATACGAAACGTGTTAAAACCATGTTGATTATATGCGTAGCAGTGTTTACAGGTTTAATTACTGCTTATTGTGGTCCAATTGCCTTTGTAGGATTGGCTGTGCCAAACATCGTTAAATTACTTTACAAAACCTGTAATCATTGGTACTTGCTTACTGCTTCGGCTATTGTTGGTGCGTTGCTTCTCTTGTTTTGTGATTTGATTATTTTAAATTTAGAATCGTTTATACAAGTTCCGTTAAATAGTATTACTTCGATTTTTGGAGCTCCTGTAGTCATTTGGATTTTACTTAAAAACAACATACATGTTAAAGATTGAGCAAGTAGAAATAGGACATAAGTCGGTTTTGTTACATGTGAATTCTTTGCACTTACATCCAGGGAGAATGTATGTTCTTATTGGTAGAAACGGGATAGGAAAGTCTACGTTGTTAAATACTTTGATGGGTAGGATTACTGCTTTGACTGGAAGTATTCAAATACAAGGAAAAGAACTGTCGAGTTACAGTAAAAAAGAATTGTCTAAAATGGTCTCTTTGGTTCGTTCGACTTTTACTGGTATAGAAAATCTTTCAGTCAATGAGTTCTTAACACTTGGTAGGACACCTTACACCAATGTTTTTGGTACAACGCAAGCGCAGGATTCATTTATTGTAAATGAGGTTATCCAATTACTTCGACTTGAATATTTGTCTGGAAAATTCACGACCCAATTAAGCGATGGTGAAAAGCAATTGGCAACTATAGCACAAGTCTTAGTTCAACAAACTCAATTAGTTTTGTTGGATGAGCCAACTGCTTTTTTAGATTATGAGAACAAGTGGAAAATTCTTAAAACTATAAAGCAGTGTACGCAAGAAAATCAGTTATGTACGATTTTTAGTTCACATGATTTAGAAATGGCCATGGACATAGCTGATTATTTACTTTTGATCAATCCATTAACCAAAGAGATAAAACAATTCGGAGCAAATGAAATGACGAAACAAGAATTACTTGCTTTTTGTTTTCCTAATCTTTGATACAACGTACAGCTAGTCCACTTGCTTTTGGATAGCAATAACTTTTCACTTCTCTAGAAAAGAAAATAACGTAACGTGTCCAAGCAAATTTAAGAGAAAGAGGAGTTGCACACCACCAATAGGCACCTTCACTTGTAAACGATGTTCCGTCAGGACTAGTTAATCTCCAGCCTGTTGGTACAGCAGCGAAATTTGTTTTACTATGAACAACTGTTGCTGAATCTCCCCATTCTTTACCTAGGCGCATTTTTGGTGCAGCGTCTAATTCTCCTCCTAAATGATTGATAAGCGTTTTCCAGTCATCTTCGTTAGGTACATGAAATCCTTCTGGGGCTAATCCGCGAGGATCGTTTACAGCATACCAGTTATATAATTTCCCGGATTTTTTATCTAATTTTCCATCATTGTCATACCAACACCATGCAGGTATTTTCTTTTTTCCGCAACGTTCCCATTCTTCTATAGATTGAGCTTCATAAATAGGATCTCCATTTCTAAATGTTGTAACATTTAAGTTGCTAGTCATCCAAGTTTGTGAACCAATTTTAACCGTGTGTATGATAGGTTTTACGATTTCAGGTACAGGTTCTTTAACCGCATTTTTTCCTAATTGAGCTTCTAATACTTTAATTTTTTGATTCAATTGATCAATCTCCAAGTGTTGTTTTTTCAAACTTTCTTCTTGCTCAGCTATTTTATCTGAACAATCTGTTGCTTTCACTTTTGTATTTGATTGATTGATTTTTGAGGCGTCGATTTGAGCCTGTAAATGTTTGTTGTCCGCTTTTAATTTTTCAATTAATTGATTTTTAGCTGTTGATACCAGTAATAAACTATCTAATTTTCGAAGTGTTTTGTCACTCGATGTAGATGTTTTAGGATTTCCTTGACTAAATACAATTAATGAGAATAAAACACAAATTAGTGAAACTAGTTGGGTACGTAAATTAAACATTACTACAATTTTATTCTAAAGATACGAGAAACTTTGATTTAGGTTTCATTTTCAACCAGACCAACTATTTCTGTCTAAACTTCTAAACTGTATTGCTTCAGAAATATGACCAGCATTAATGTCATTTTCATTATCTAAATCGGCAATTGTACGAGCTACTTTTAGAATTCTATCATAGGCTCTAGCAGATAAACCTAAACGATCCATTGCATTTTTTAATATAACATTTACAACTGGTTGAATTTTACAATAGCGTTCTAAGTCTTTTGTTGACATTTGAGCATTGCAATGTACCCCTTCACTTTTTTCAAAACGAACTTTTTGAATTAATCGGGCTTCAATTACGCGTTCTCGAATTGCTTTACTACCTTCCTGTGGTGCAATTAAAGTCAATTCATCATAAGAGATAGGAGTTACTTCTACATGAAGGTCGATACGATCAAGTAAGGGGCCAGAAATACGATTTAAATATTTTTGTACGACTCCCGTTCCACAAACACATTTTTTTTCAGGATGATTATAGTAGCCACACGGACACGGGTTCATTGCGGCAATCAACATGAAACTAGCGGGATAGTCAACAGTAAATTTCGCTCTTGAAATTGAAACACATCTGTCTTCAAGAGGTTGACGCATGACTTCGAGTACTGTACGCTGATATTCTGGGAGTTCATCTAAGAATAGAACACCATTATGTGCTAAAGATATTTCACCTGGTTGAGGGTAGCCACCTCCTCCTACAAGTGCAACATTTGAAATTGTGTGATGTGGTTTACGAAAAGGACGTTCGGTGACCAAACCTATTTTCTTCCCCATTTTTCCTGCGACACTATGAATTTTAGTTGTTTCCAATGCTTCTTCCATGCTCATTGGAGGAAGGATTGTGGGTAAGCGTTTTGCGAGCATTGATTTTCCTGCTCCTGGGGGGCCAATGAGAATTACATTGTGTCCACCCGCTGCCGCAATTTCGAACGAACGCTTAATATTGAGTTGTCCCTTCACATCGGAAAAATCTACTGATAGTTCATTCAATTTTTTTTCAAACTCAGCTTCGATGTTGAATTCAGTTGGGCTAAGGTCGATTGTACCATTTAAAAAACCGATGACTTCGTTTAAAGTTTCAACACCATATACTTCAAGTTCATGAACAATTGCTGCTTCTTCTGCATTTTCTTTTGGGACAATAATTCCTTTAAAACCATCTTTTTTTGCTTGAATAGCAATTGGAAGGATTCCTTTCATGGATTGAATGTGACCGTCGAGACTTAGTTCTCCAAGAATGATGTAGTCACTAAGTTTATTTTTATTTAGTTGTTCACTTGCAGCTAATATTCCAAGAGCGATAGGGACATCAAAAGTTGATCCTTCTTTTCGAATGTCCGCTGGAGCCATGTTTACAGTAATTTCTTTTCCTGGAAATTTTAGTCCTATGTTTTTGATTGCTGCTTTAACTCTTTGTTGACTTTCTTTGACTGCACTGTCAGGTAAACCGACTAAAATGAAATTTACTCCTAGGCACACATTCACTTCGATGGTGATGGTTGTAGCTTCTAAACCGAAAACTGCGCTACCGTACGTTTTTACTAGCATTTTTATAGATAATTAAGTTATTATCTACATTAAGTTAGTCAAAAAGTTGATTTTGTGAAAGAGATAAATGAATTTTTTTTACTTTTTTAAAGCCCTTGTCATCTCTCTTTTTCCTGGAGGTCCAGGTAGTGGTTCTACTAGAAAGCCAACTGTTTTTAAATCGCGTTTTACTTGTCCTTTGGCACAGTAGGTGACTAATATTCCCTCATGTTTTAATGCATTGAAGAGTTTTTGGAAAATTTCTTGGGTCCACATACCTTCTTGAACTCGTGGTCCAAAAGCATCAAAATAAATGAGGTCGAAATATGATGGGGAAAATATTTGTTGTTGAAGTGTATTTTGAATTTTCGTTAATGAAAATTGTGGGGAGATTTCGTTTTCTATTTCCCAAGGTGTACTATGGATTTTATGGTAATGACTAATGAGGTCTTGATTAGGAAGCAGTTTTTCATATTCAAGTTCAATCATTTCTTCTGGAGAAATTGGATATGCCTCTAGTCCGTGGTAGTGTATGTGTGACTGTGATTGTTGAGCGAACTCGAGGGTTAAGATTGTATTTAATCCTGTACCGAAACCTATTTCAAGAATATGGATGGTTGGTTGATGAATTTTTTTTGCGAGTCCGTGCGTTAGGAATACGTGTTTTGCTTCTTGTAATGCACCGTGGGATGAGTGATAATTTTCATTCCATGCCGGAATGTGTATGGTTTTAGAGCCGTCGGCTGTGGTAATGATTGTGCGTTCCATGATAGGTTTTATTAAGAATTGTAAAGATAGGGATAAACAAAATGGGTTTTACACAGGGGCTAAAAGGTAAGAAGAAGTTTATATCGTTTATGAGTGATTTGAGTTCTGTTAATGCAGAGGAAGTTTGAGATTTTTGACGTTCTATCGTTTAGGAGGACGCATAGCGGTAAATTGACTTTGTCAAATTGAGGTAGTGGAAAGTGAGGTGTAATTTTTATCTTTACTTTATGGTTTTTTCTGAAGTTAGAAATGAAGTTATTCTTTTTGCGTGCAATGATTGGGGGTTAGGTCATGTGGCGAGATCTATTCCGATATTAGGACAATTGGTAACCCAAGGAAATCAAATTTATTTTGCGGGGAATGATAAACAAGTGAAAATTGTAAAAGAATACCATTCGGAGATTCATTTTTTATCTTTAAACGGAAGTGATTTTAACTTTTCAGGGAGTGGAAATTGGACGAAAGAGATGCTTCGAAATGGATTGAGAATGCGAAGTAATATTCAGAAAGATAATCAGGCTGTTATAGTATGGAAAAACACTTTAGGCATCACACTTGTAATTTCAGATCATCGCTATGGTTTATATTCTAGAGAAGTGCCTTCCATTTTTATTACCCATCAATTGACTTTGCCGGTAAAAGGGTTACAGCAAATAGCAAATCTATGGCACAAATTACAATTAAAGAAATTCTCTGCAATTTGGGTGTTAGACAATGAAAATCATCGCTATGCTGGAAAATTGAGTCAAACAAAACATAATTTTAATTTGAGTTATCTAGGGATTCAGTCGCGTTTTCATAGCGATAAGTCTAGTGAAGAAGGATATGTACTGGCTGTTGTTAGTGGGCCATACCCTTATGATGAACAATTTTTTTATCAAGTTGTGGAGTTTGCGAAAAAGCAAATTATTCAAATAAAATGTGTTTGTACTGAAGTTTATACAAGTTTGGATATTCCCTCTAATTTAGAATTGATTAATCAGCTAAGTTGGAAAGAGATGGACGAGTTGTTTTATCACTGTGATACGATTTTATCGCGAAGTGGATATACTACAGTCATGGATGTTGCGCGCTTGGGTAAAAAGGCAATTTACATTCCTACTCCTGGGCAATTAGAACAAGAATATTTGTTTGAGTTGCATGGGTAACAGACTTTATTATCTGTTAATAAATATGGATAACTTACCTTTCTTTACTTATTAAATCCATGTATTTTTGTAGTCTTAATAACGAGTAAAATGTTAGATATTAATCCAAAAGAATTACCGATTCCAAAGTTACATCAAATTTTATTGGGTGCTATTGGACCAAGACCGATTGCTTTTGCATCGACTATTGATGCTGAAGGAAATCACAATTTATCTCCTTTTAGTTTTTTCAATGTTTTCAGTGCTAATCCTCCGATATTAATTTTTTCTCCTGCGCGTAGTGGAAGAACAAACGAAACGAAGGATACTTATAAAAATGTAAAGGCTGTACCTGAGGTGGTAATTAATATTGTGAATTACGATATCGTTCAACAAATGAGTTTGAGTAGTTCTCCTTATGCTCCAAATGTGGATGAGTTTGTGAAAGCAGGTTTTACAGCTTTAGAATCCGAATTAGTGAAGCCAAGACGTGTAGCAGAATCTCCTGTTCAGTTTGAGTGTAAAGTGAACGAAGTGATTGAGTTAGGTGATCAAGGAGGGGCAGGAAATTTAATCATTTGTGAGGTAGTTAAGATTCATATTGCAGAGGAAGTATTAGATGAAAATGGTTTGATCGATCAGCATAAAATCAATTTGGTTGCTCGTATGGGAGGTAACTGGTATGTACATGCAAATGATAAATCTATGTTTGAAGTTGTTAAGCCAATTACAACTATTGGGATTGGTTTTGATAATTTACCTACAGATATAATTTCATCTGAAGTATTGAGCAAGAATGATTTAGGCTTGTTGGCAGGAATTGAAAACTTACCAAATGAAACAGATGTTAACGAATATAAATTAGTAGAATTAAATAATTTATTCGTAACTTTAGATAGTAATCCTAGTCAATTAGAGGTTGAGTTGCATAAACATGCGAAGGCGTTATTAGCTCAAGATAAATTAAATGAAGCTTGGATGACTTTATTAGCGTTTAATAATTAATAGAATAAACAGATAAATATGTACAAATTAGCAGGAACAGTAAAAGTAGTTAATCCTACAGTTCAAGTATCAGAGAAATTCTCAAAAAGAGAGTTCGTAGTTTCTGACACATCAGGAATGTATCCACAAGATATCTTATTTCAATTGACACAAGATAAGTGTACATTGTTAGACGGAGTAAATGTAAACGATCAAATTGAGGTTTCTTTTAACTTACGAGGTAGAGAGTGGACAAATCCTCAAGGGGAAGTGAAATACTTTAATTCATTAGATGCTTGGAGAATTGATAAAGTAGGAGCTGCCTCACAAGGAATGCCAGCAAATGGTCCTTCTGCAATGAATTTGAATCCAGTTGCTTCTGCTACTCCAGAAATGACAACTTCAAGTTCTGACGATGATTTACCATTCTAAAATTTATTAGAAAGAATTGAGAGCCACTGAGAAGTGGCTTTTTTTATTTACGTCCTTTCCAAATCGGCTTTACGACAATTGTCAATACTCCTATTAATACAAAATAAAATGGATATAATAAAGTAAACCAAGGAAGTGTCCAACTTATTTTTATTCGTTGAACAATACCAAGATACGGGATGAAAATTAGAAAATCATAAAGGATTTTGATAATTAGTATTTCTTTCCAATAGTCGGTAAAAAGTAATGCTACAAATCCTAAGGTGTAAATGCTTCCGATGAAACTTATCCAAGTTGTAGTTGTATCCATTGCGTGTTTCGATTTTGAAATCCATCGAAGTCGTTGGTGGAAAAATTCTTTTAAGGAAGTTGGTGTTTTTGTTTCAACGACAAGGGTTGAATGTGTGACTGTTTGAATACTTTTTTTAGCTTTCTTAAAATCGTGTAACAAAAAATGGTCGTCGCCACTAGCAATGTGTTGATGATTTTTATATGAATCAATTGCTAGAAAAGAAGCTTTATTGAATAATAAATTAGCTCCACTTGTCACAATGGGATTTGAAAAACCAGTTAACCCTACATTTAGTGTGTTTAAAAAGTAGTAGTCTAATTCGTATAGAAATCCCAAAAATGAATTTCCTGTCATGCGTACTGGTAATATAGTAAGTTTTGCAATCTGTGTTTGTTCTATAGCTTTAAAATAATCGGGATCCACACTAATGTCGGCATCCCAAGTAATTATGTGTGTTCCTTTTGCGACTTCCATTCCTTTTCGGATCGCAGTTTTTTTTCCTTTTTCTTCGTTTATTAAAGAAATGATTTTCTGATTTTCTGAAATGTCAGTTAATTGTTGGATGGATTTGTCTTCAGAGTGATCATTTACCCAAATGATTTCAAAGGGTTGAATTGTCAATTTTTTTATTGAATCTAATAATTTTGGAAGGTTGTTTTCTTCGTTTCTGAAAGGGATGATTACAGAGATTGTTGATGCTTGATAGGTTTCTCCTAGTTGGGATTGATTTCTCGATTGATTTCTTCTCATTCCAAGATAGTAGACTAAAAGTACAATACTAAAAAATGTCAGGTAAATTTCTGGTAACATTTACACTTGTTTTTTAAAGAAAGGAATAGAAATAAGCGCCAAAACACCATGATTTAATATCCACAGCGAAACTGAAGTAACAAGAATAACTTCTGAATGACCAATGATTGGTATGAGTACCCATAATGCAATTGACTCACGAATAAATAGTTTACCCATCCATAGAGAAGGAGCCAAGGTGCTCCAAAGATAGATTTGCCAAATCCAACCAAAGATTTCAAAAGAAAAAGGTACACCAAAACCCTGAAACAAAAAGAAATATTGTAGGCTGAAAACGAGGTAACGCAGAATGCTTAAAACTAACACTTGTATGCGATATTCTTTGGTGTTTTCCAAAAGAGGAATCAGTTTGATTTTCCAAGTTTTTAATGAGATTGGTAGGTTATCAAAGAAGAAGTAAATTAATAAAAGAACACCTGCTGCTATTGATACATACGTGAAATCAAATGAAGAAATATTAAGTTGTTTTTGACCAAGCCAAGCCAAGGAGAGAATCCCAAAGTAAATACTTGCAATAAATTGTGCTCCGTTGCTTACTAGAGTTAGTGCGATGATTTTGGATCGTTTTTCTCTTGGGTAATAATACATACGACCAATAAAATTCCCAAGTAGGTTAGGGGTTAGAAAACCTGTTAATGCACCTGCTAAATAGGATTGGATTTTATGTTTGCTTTCTTGAATGAAATTTAAAGTAGCCTTCCATTTTCTATATTCTAAATATTGA
>CANCJF010000083.1 GCA_947378245.1 Bacteroidota bacterium | reverse complement strand
TAGTCCGAAGTGATTTTTCTATATTCTGTTTTATCTCCTAAAATTGGAAATGGATTTTGATAAAAAAAGTCAGCCATAACAAGTAATTTTTGACTGCAAATGTAAGAAAATATTTAACGCTTAAAATTAATTTAAAGCTTCTAAAAACCCTGAATTACTATTCTAAATTTGAAGCAAAACATAAATCTTCCCCCTTTGGAGGGAAGAAAAAAGGATCGCTTTTGAAGACCAAGCGTTAGCGCAGGGACCGAGGGGGAGGACAAAATTAAGGTCTTATATATTTAATTCTTTTTTTAATATAACATCCCTAAATACAAACTTATTATCTTTAACACTTGAATGAAAATTGAAAAATGAAAATAACAGTCGAATACAAAAACACAGAAGAAAATACGGAAGTATTAAAAGTAAAACAAGCTAACTACTTGTCTGATTATGCAATTCGTATTACCTTCAATAATGGAGTTGAGAAATTAATAGACTTTAAACCATTTTTATCAAAATCATTTCATCCATCCATCAAAAAATATTTGAACGAAAAACTTTTTTCGAACTTTGCTATTACTGATGGAAATATCAATTGGAATGATTACGAACTTATTTTTCCGATTTCCGATTTATACAACGGCAAAATAGAAGTTTAAACCATTAATTATCAAAATAATTAAAATCTTTATTCGCATATATACATTTGTTTCTATGAAAAAAATATTCGGATAAAATCAAAAAACCACTAACCTGAACAATACTTTCAAACACAGAATGACATCCATGGAAAAGAAAATCAACATTCGCAATTTATCGTTATCCGAGTTACAAGCTTCCTTTGTAGAAATGGGAGAAAAAGCTTTCCGTGCCAAACAAGTGTATGAATGGTTGTGGAAGAAAAACTGTAGTAGTTTCAGTGAAATGTCAAATTTAAGTGTTGCATTACGTGACAATTTAGAAGCTATATTTTTTATCGATAAAATTAAATTAGACGATCAACAAATTAGTTCCGATAAGACCATCAAATGCGCGTTTGAAGTGGAAGTTGGAAAAGTAGTTGAAGGAGTATTAATTCCAACCTCATCTAGAACTACTGCATGTATATCTTCTCAAGTAGGTTGTAGTTTGGCTTGTACATTTTGTGCAACTGGTAAACTTAAATTACTTCGAAACTTAACGGCAGGTGAAATTGTAGATCAGGTTGTTTACTTAAAGAATCAAGCGGAATCACGCTACGGGCAATCCCTTACAAATATTGTATACATGGGAATGGGTGAGCCTTTATTAAATTATAAAAACGTAATACGTTCGACCGAATTACTTACTTCTGAAGAAGGTTTAGGGATGTCGCCTAAACGTATTACTGTTTCAACAGCGGGTATCGCAAAAATGATTAAACAACTCGGAGACGATGAAGTGAAATTTAACTTAGCCTTATCGCTACATGCTGCAAATGATGAAAAACGAAACAAAATCATGGAAATCAATGAATCTAATAACTTAGAAACATTGAAAGAAGCCCTGATTTATTTCCACGAAAAAACAGGCACACGCGTCACTTTTGAATACATTATCTTCAAAGATTTTAACGACACCTTGATGGATGCCAAAGAACTTGCTGAATTCTGTAAATGTGTCCCTTGTAAAATCAACATCATTGAATACAACCCAATTGACGGCGAAAGTTTCCAAAAGGCGGATGAAAAAGCAACCAATGCCTTCGCTGAATTCTTAGAAGCTCGCAATTTAATTGTGAATGTAAGAAGAAGTCGCGGGAAAGATATTGATGCTGCTTGTGGTCAATTAGCAAATAAGAATAAAACGATTGCTCAAGAAGAAAGAGTAATGAAAAAGTAGTATCCCTAAAAAAAACAAAAGGGACTATCGTTAAATAGCCCCTTGAATTTCGATGAAAGTTTACACCATTATTTTTGGTGGTGATCTTTGTGATTTTCTTTTTTGTCGTGGTGTAACGATTTTTTATCTTCGTGTTTTGATTTTCTATCGGCATCTAATATTGATTTATCTGCTTTTAATTTGTCTTTCGCATTTTTAATATCATCTTTATTTCCAGATGCTTTAGCTTCTTTCAATGCATTAGCATCGTTTTTTACAGCTTCTTTGTCTTTTTTGATAGTCTCTTTATCTTTTTTGATTTCAGACTTATTGTTATCATCTTTTTTTGTAGCTCCATCTTGTGCGAACATGGTGAAACTTGCAAATACTACTGCTGCGGATAAAATTAATTTTTTCATGATCTTTAAGTTTTAATGGTTATATCTCTATGACTACAGAGATATAAAAAGGTTTAATAGATTTTATTATTATTTTTAAAATAAAACATAATTAACTAAAAATCAAAACAAAAGTAAAACATGATTATGCTTTATGAAAGATAATTAGCACGAAAATATTTTTCGAACTGAAACAACAAACTAAATCGTAAACACCAATTTCACACTGAAGTTTCTTCCCATATTATAAACTCCCATTTTTCCTGTTAAAGGATTTACCGGTGCATATTTCAAGCGACTCAAATGACTCTGATATACCACATCTGTAATATTTTCTGCACTCAAGTAAAGCGTTAATAATGCTGGATTTTTTTTTGTTTTTATAACGCCTCCAACACCTGCACTTAACAGCGAATATCCTGGAGTTCTTGTTTCAGTGTTATAAGATTGATAATACTGATTTTGAACAAAATAACAATCTACCGCTACTTTTGCATAACATGAAGCTAGATGCTTTCCTACATTTTTAAATTGTGCGCGTAATTCTCCACGGTATTTTGGTGCTGGAATATTTGGTAAATATTTCATGCTATCTGGTTGATGTTTTTGAATTGCTTGAACATAGGAAAAGGAATTCGCTATGTGTAACCAATCAAATGGATGCGGATGAAAATCAAGATAAATTTCGCCGCCTAACAACGTCGCGTTTCCTTGTCTAAATTGATAAGCTCGTGTTGGGTCGGACGGATCTGGAATGGAATCACCGCCTTGCTTATTTTGTAATTTATTCGCATATATGTAATTGGAAATAAAATTAGCAAATGGTGTAATTTCTAATGTTACATGTTCTTTATTCAAGAAATAGGCAAAATCAAGTTGATGACTTACTTCTGGAATCAATGACGTATTTCCATATTCATAACGCAAACTCCCTTCATGTTTTCCGTTCGAGGTCAATTCTGCAATGTTAGGTGCGCGATATCCACGCGAGAAATTCAGCTTAAGTGTTGATTTTTTAGCTAACTGGTAACTCAAACCTATACTTCCCGAGTAACTACCAAAGGTTTTATTTAATGCGGTGAATTTTTGAATGCTATCAAATACGAATGATTTGGAAGATAAAAAACGTGTATCATAACGTACTCCTCCTGCAATAGTAAATTTACCTACCGTTCTTTGAGCACATAAAAACCCTCCTACATCTAATAATTTATACTCAGGAATCAAAACCTCTAACCCTTTGTTTACATTCATTTGATTCATCCCATTGATTCCAACTGATGTCTCCCAATTTTTCCATGCCTTAAGATTATAGCGTAAAGAATAATTAAACGTATTTAAATCAAAAAATAAAGCAATAGCCGAAGGATTAAGTTCATCTCCGAATTCTTTTCGTTGGTTGTTTTGATAACCCACATCCACAAGCAAAGAACCTTTTTTTAGTGCAAAATAAGAATTTGACATGACCCTAAGATGTTGTACAAATTGATGTGGAAAACCAATAGTAAATCCAGTAGTATGTGATAAAAATTGTCCTAAACTATCACGATCACCTTCTACCATGTTAATCGTATTATTGTACGAAGAAACCGTCAAATGGGAGTACCCCCAATTTTTATGAAGTCCCAAAAACAGATTTCCATCCAGTTCTTGAAAACCTGAATTATGAACAACACCATCTTGTTTATTCTGATAGTTACTTGCAAGTTTTGAAGTCAACCTTCCCTCCCATTGAAATCCTTTTTTACTCCCCGAATTTGAAAGTGATGTTCCCATTAATTGATTGTTCGTTTGAAAATTCGTAGTCAATTGTGTTTTTATCTCCCCATCTACAGGTGCTTTTGCTGAAATAAAATTCAAGACACCCGCAATTCCATCTGAACCATACATCAAACTACCAGGTCCTTTTACCACTTCCACCCGATCAACCGAATACTCATCAAGTTCTATTCCATGCTCATCTCCCCACTGTTGTCCTTCTTGTCGAATCCCATTATACAAAGAAATCACACGGTTATAACCCAAACCACGAATAATAGGTTTGGAAATCCCTGCACCTGTAGTAATCTGATTTACTCCTGGAACATTTTTCAATGCATCAATTAGGTTAGTTGCACTCGACTGATTTAAAGTCGCCATGTCTATCGGTTTAATCACCACCGGACTTTTTCGCAATTCTGTAGAACGACTTACAGCTGTGATCACCACCTCTTCCATTTCAGTCACTGACAACGAGAGTTGAATCACCAAAGATGTATCACTATTCAATAACACATTTTTGACGGATTTTGTATAACCTGATGCAGATATTTCAAATAAATAAGTGCCCGATTGAAGATTCTTGATGACAAAATGGCCAAGCGAATCTGTTTGTGCTATATTTTTGTTCTCTACCAAATAGATGGTTGCACCTGGAATATTTTGTTGAGTAAGTTCGTCCTGAACTACTCCAATTACACGTAACTGTGCAACAACGTTTTGTGTGATGCATAAATACACCACACAAATGATTAATAAACTTTGTTTCATTGATTGAATTATTTAATAAATATCGAGTCACATTCATTGTAACCCACAGTATCAAATTAAATAATTGGCGGTCCTTTATTAGATAAATTTAAAGGTTGAATGTAAGATTCAGAAGCAACATAGACGTAAGTATCTATATGTTGAATTTTATGGAATGGAAAATGAAATAAAACTAATCCATCGTGAGGTGAGAACACATGTACATCACACAACGAACACTTTTCTAATTCATTGGTAAAGTGAGCTTTGTGGTGACAAGTAGTGTGGACATCCGCATAGAAGATAACACGTTCACACGCGTCAGCCTCTTGGAAAGAAACAACATGCTCCGTATGATCATGAACCAACAATGAAACAAGCATCCCAACTAAGTAAGTGCATGTAACGAGTAGTTTTAAAAACGGTATATGTTTTCTTTTAATCATGTTGATATAGGAGAATAAAGATAATCAAAATGTGGATTCGAGAGTCTCATCCACCGTTTTATCTCAATTTAAGACTCTCAAGTTTGGTGAATGCGATTCTCGAATATGGTGGTTGAGGTTCTCGAAATCACAAAATAAAAGCGACTCCGTTGCCGAAGTCGCTTTTCTAGATGGATTGATTTTATAAAAAAGTATATAAATATTTATTTTTAAGCCTATTGCAATACAATCTTATTTGATTGGATACTACTGTTTTTTTGATCTAGTACTTCAAATAAATACATACCCGCTGCACCTATGGTTTTCAAAGGTATTTCTGTAAGCGTATTTTTGACAAGTTCGTTATACACTTCTTTTCCTAAAGCGTCTAAAATACGATAACGATACCCTTCCAAGGCTTTTGCATCTCCGACTTCGATTTTTAACACATCAGTGGTAGGGTTTGGATACAAAGACATACTAGTAATTTGGTTTGCATAAATACCAGTTGTCAGCTTAAACTTGATTTTTAAAATACTTACCGTATCGGTCCTTGTGATAGTATCGTATTTGATAACTTTTATTGTATCATACACGTTATTTTTGACAGTAATAGTATCGTATTTCGTAACTTTATTTGTTATTGTTAGTGTGTCATATTTTACTTGTTTGACAATTAAGGTATCGTATTTGGTAACTTTATTAGTTACAATTATAGTATCATACACATTGTTTTTTACGGTAACTGTATCGTATTTTGTAACGTTTTTTGTTATCGTTATAGTATCGTATTTGGTGACATTATTCGTCACAGTAACCGTATCGTATTTAGTTATGGTACAATTTGTAAAAACGGTATCATACACTATTATATTTTGTTGCAATAAAGCGCTACAATTGTTTGGACTTACATATTTAAATGTAATTTTTTTAGTTCCTAACCCTGAAGAAATTGGGTCCAATGTGTTGTTTTTAACACCTAAACCTGAGAATGTTCCTTCTATTGGATAACCATGTAATGATACACTACCACCATGGAGTAACACCATAGAAGGAATGGACATATTAACGCTAAATGTATCAACCGTTACATCATAACTGAAAGACGATGTGCAGCCTCCATCCTTGGAACTAACTGTATATTTACCTGGTGTTTTTACTGTTATAAAATCAACTGTTTGACCTGTATTCCATAGGTAATTAGAGGCTCCTTGTGCAATTAATTTTAACGAGTCTCCCATACAAAAAATGTTTTTGCCTGTTTCAGAGACAATAGAAAGTTTAGAAGAAGGATTAGTATCTATGTTTATATCCCATTGCATTTCACTCATACACAATCCTGAAGTTTTATATATAACAGCATAGTTTCCTTTTGAAGATTTTGCTAAAGAAATCTTTCCTGTTGTTTGATCAATAGACAACCCTGCTGGTGAAACGGAAAAAACACCGCCTGAAACTCCAGAAATTACAGGAATAGGATCCGCTTCTGATGGGCAATAATTAGTTGAGGAATAACTAAAACTAGCACTTTCTGTAGGATTTACCGTGATCTTAAATGTCTTAGATACTCCAACACAGGATCCAGATTTTGGAATTACCGTGATTGAACTTGATATAGGTAAATTACTTATATTCTTTCCTACAAAGGAAGAAATATTACCTGATCCACTAGCGGCTAAACCAATAGACGTATTTGAATTAGTCCATTCAAACACAGAACCAAGACTACCTAAAAAATTAATTGCATTAATAGTAGACCCAGAACAAATGGATTGATCTACCAATGGATTTACTGTTGGAGAAGACCCGATCGAAATAGAAGTAGAAGAAGAAGCAGTGTTTGAACAATTTCCATTTGCCGTATAGATTACAATATAAGTACCTGTATTAGAGTTTACTAACGAAATAACACCCGTGTTTTTATCAATTATTAAACCAGTTGAATTAGAAGTAAAAGTACCACCTTTAGTACCAGAAATGGTTGGAATTGGATTAGCATCCAAAGTACTACAATAAGAGGATTGACCATAGGTAAATGTGGCGCTATCCGTTGAATTAACAATTACTGTAAATGTATTTATACACCCTGTACTATTCATATAGGTAATAACAGAAGTTCCTGCAGCAACTCCATGAACTATTCCAGTATTGGTTATTGATGCTACAGTAGGATTAGAAGAAGTCCAAGGAGTGGTTACATGCGCAGTAGACGAACCTGTTAAATTTGTAGTTGAACCAACACATACATTACTAACTCCAGTAATTGTTGGAATATTTGCGGAAATAGAAGCAGTAACAGCAGTTCTTACATTTGTAGCACAACCTCCATATCGTGCATCTACGTAATAAGTAGTTGTTTTTAAAATACTTGGCGTTATGAAACTTGAACCTGACCCTAGCTTATTTCCACCTATTGCAGTAGAATACCAATTAATTGTATCAGAACTTGCCGTTGCTCCTAAAATAACTGTACCTGCATCACATCGTGTACCATCTGTTATTCCTGTAATTTTAGGAGTTGGAATCACTGTGGCTTTTACTGCCGTTCTTGAAGTTGATACACAACTTCCACTTGTTACTTCAACATAAAAGGTTGTAGAACTGGAAATACTTGGCGTGGTAAAACTTGTACCAGATGCTAAACTTGCACCACCAGTAGAAGCTGCAAACCAGCTAATCGTTCCTGAACTAGCTGTAGCTCCTAAAGTAAGCGTCCCTGCATCACAGCGTGAAACTGGTGTAGATCCTGTAATCGTAGGTGAAGTTAACAGATTAATCGTTTTGGTCGCACTTGCAGCTGCACACCCACCTGTAGTAGGTATCGTGTAGGTTATAACAGAAGATCCAGCAGCGACAGGTGTAACTACTCCTGTTGAAGCATTCACTGTCGCTACAGTTGTTGTAGCTGACGACCATGAACCTCCAAGTAAATTAGAAGTCAAAGTTGAGGTAGTTCCGGTACAAACCGAAGTATTTCCACTAATAACTCCTGCAGAAGGAGAAGTTGTAATAGTTAAGGTTTGAGTTGCAGTTCTTGCAGGACAACCATTTACACCAGCTTGTGTGTATGTCATTGTAACTGTTCCTGCCTTGATGTTTGTAATCAAACCTGTAGAAGAATTGATAGTTGCAATACTTGGGTCTCCACTGGACCAAGTACCACCAGCAACAGTAGAGGTAAATGTATTTGTACCCGCCAAACAAATAGTTTGTGAACCACTTAAAACCCCAACACTTGCAGCGCCGTTAATTGTTATCGATGTAGTTGCAGTTGCATTACTACAACCACCTGTACCTAGTACGGTGTAAGTAACTGTTGAGCTTCCTACAGTTACTCCGGAAAGTAAACCAGAAGTTGCATTAATAGTTGCGATTGCTGTAGCTGATGACGTCCAACTTCCTCCTGTTGCAGTAGATACTAATTGTGAAGTTTTTCCATCACATAAAGTCGTCGTTCCACTAATCGTTCCAGCATTTGGTTTTGCAGTTATGGTCACGGTACGAGAAGCAACAGCATCAGCACACCCTTGCACTCCAACTACGGTATAATAAATTGTAGCAGTCCCTATGCCAATAGCTGTGACCAATCCAGACGAGTTAACAGATGCAATACCATTATTAGAGGAGGACCAAATACCCCCTGCTAAGGTTGATGCGAAAGTGGTTGTTGTTCCCTCACAAATTGCTTGGTTCCCAGAAAGTGAACCAGCACCAAAATTGAGTGTTTTACTTACGGAACAACCACCTACAAAGTAAGTGATTGAATAAGTTCCACTTATTGAAGTTGCGTAATTAATTTCTCCTGTAGTTTTATTTAAATCTAAACCTTCAGAAGTGTTAAATATTCCGCCTAAAGGTGAAAAAGTAGTAGGAGATAAAGTACCACTGGTACATGTAGATGTATACGTTGCATATTCTAAGGTATTTGGACAGGGTACGTTTATGCCAGTAGAACAGTCACCAGTATATGTGGGGGTTGTAGGAGTGATAAAGGTAGAAGGAGAATTACTATTAGTTAGTGTTATGGTTCCGGATCGCGTTGGATTACCACAATCAGAGATGGTAATTGTTCCTCCATAGTTATAAATATTCGTTCCTGTTGAAGAAAAAGTTGAATTAGAAATAGTACTAGCACCTTTCTTACTACAAACATCCGTAGCATTTGAAGCTTTATTACCTGAAAACGAACAATCAGATATTGATAAATTGCCTCCATTATTGGCAATTGTGCCTCTTGTATACATAGAGCTACTATTATCATTAAAACTAGATCGGATAATTTTTTGAATACCTCCTTCAAAAGCTAAAACACCTCCGTAATACATATCTACACTTGTTGAACTATTTGAAGAAAAAATACAATCCGTGATATTTAGATTTCCTGAATTAGCAAAAATTGCTGATGCATACGTACCACTATTATTTTTAAAAATTGAGTTTAAAATGGTAACATTTGTAGTTGCATCAGCATTATTTATACTTATTGCTGAGCCATTTAGCTGTGAAAATGAAGAATTTTTTTCATTACCAATAAATTTATAATTTGAAATTTGTAAGTCTATTCCTTTACCATCTACATCTATTCCACCTCCAGTATTAGCTTTGGCACAATTTATACTTCCTGTTTGATTACCATCTAATGTCACTTTACAATTAGATAATATTAAAATAGAAGAATAACCTGATTGAACTCCATTACCATTGGATATGATTACATTTGACAACGTTGCTCTATTCAATCCAGTTGAAATAAAAGTTAAACACTGTCCAACATTATCAGCAGTGCTCCGAGCAAAAAAATTAATTAATTGTAAATCTTTAATTGTTACAGACCCTTGAATTTTAGCAAACGAATAATCACCTGAATAAGCAGTTTTATTTAGATTTATAACCGTCTTGCTTGACCCTGCACCAAGTATGGTAATTGATTTGCTAAACGAAAAACCATATTCATTTAAATACGTCCCCGCATCCATATAAATCGTATCTCCATCCGCAAACTGATTATACGTTGTATACAACTGTTTCAAAGAAGCTTTTGGCTTTAAAGGACTAAGTCCATCATTCATCGTATTACCAATCGCTTTACAATAAACATCTCCAACTAAAGAAGCGTCGTTGACATAATAATTTGTAGCCATTACATTTGTAACGCTAACTACAAAAAACAATATAAAAAAGATGGATGGCATTCTTCTTTTCATAATAAATTTTTAAAAATGAATATTTTACAAAAATATACTTAAAATATTTAATCACAAAATAAAAGCGACTCCGTTGCCGAAGTCGCTTTTCTTATTAAATTATATTTTGTCCTATTTCGTAATCATACGCGTTTGAACAAAGTGATCGTTCATCACTTTTAATAGATACTCGCCATCGGCTAAATGACCAAGGGATAATTCAATTTTGTTGGTATTGTTAAATAATTGATTTGAGACTAATTTTCCTGAAAGATCAAAGACTTCAACCTGATAATCAGCCACTTTTTCCATTGATAAATGTACTTTATCTGAGAATGGATTTGGATAAACATTCAGATTTGATTGAATTACTTTTTCAGATAAATCAGATGTTGCATTTTCTAAATCATAATACACATCTTCAGTCGCAGTAAAGAAATTACCGATATCTTTTAATTCCTTACAATACATTGACAATGTTAATGTATAAACACCTTTACCTTTTAACATATAGTATTTATCTGAAACTAATTGAATCTTTCCGTTATTATATACAGACCAAGTTACGAGTACGGTGTCTTTTTTATACGTTTTTACCTCTTTAATTTTAACAGAATCAATCGTGTTAAATTTGATAGAACAATCATTTTTAACTGGCGATTTCAAAGTGTCTCTAATCGTTGAATCTTTAAATTCAGTTTTCTTAGGCTCCACTTTATTGACTGGACTAGAAATAATATAGGTCAATTCGAGTTCTTCTCCTTTCGCATCTTTCACCTTCACAGAATAAACTCCAGCACAAATATTCTTACGCATTGCGCCAATTTCACCATTTGAATGGAAGTATTTATAAGGAGGATTACCTGTTTGAACCTCAACATTTAACATTCCATCACAAACCCCATTAGCACTTACATCTTTTGTGCGTAGATTTATTTTTAACTTAGATTTTACAGATTGTTTTTTCTCAATATGAACTAATAAATCAGATTTACAACCATTCTCATCAGTCACAATTACTGTATGATCACCAACACACATATTTTCTTTTTCTGCATTTTTTTGACCATCGTTCCAATCAAATTTTGGTTGACCCTTACCTCCATTTACTTTAATTTTCACTTTTCCTTTACAGGTTTCGTTGTCTTCTGAGTCATCTTCAATCTCTTCTACAGAAGCATAAAAATCCTTGCAAAGATTTATTTCTGCTTTTGATTCCATAGTACGCTCAACGCTTACTTTACAACCTAAAGCATCTATGACTTCTAGTACGTATTGTCCTTTGCATATTTTATTGATAATCGAATCAGATTTTCCTGTATTCCATAAGAATTTATAAGGCAGTTTACCTCCTATTGCCGTTGCGTGTATTTCACCTGTACAATAATTATCTCCATCAATATCAGCTATAAATTTGTTGATCTTCACATAAAAACCATCACAACGATTTTTAGTTGAATCGACACTCACTTTACCACTAACAATCGACTTACAATTATTTTGATCAGTTACTTCAACTGTATATTCTCCCACACAGACATTGGTTAATGCATACGATTTCACACCATTGTTCCACGCAAAATTATAAGGTGATTTTCCTCCTGTTGCTTTTACAGAAATTGATCCATTACACAATGAAGGATTTAAACCGGTATGTTCTTCGTCAGAAATATAAGCCATGAAATTTTTACATGGATTATAAATCGTATCTAAATCAACATATTTATCTAAGGTAATTACGCAATTATTTTGATCTTTTACTGTTAATGTGTAGTTACCTTTACATATACCTGTTAGATTAATGCTTGATTCTCCAGAACTCCAAGCATACATATAGGGTGATTTCCCTCCTCCTACATTAGATATCAATTGACCTGTACAAATCGTATCTACATCTGTGTCATTAATAGCTAAAAGGTTACCAAAGAAACCTGCACATAGATCTTTAATTAATGTATCTTTTCCGATATATTTAGTCATTATTAAAATACAATTATTCGCATCTTTCACTTCTAGGTCATAAGAACCTTTACACACATTGATCAGTTGTGGTTCTGATGAACCAGTGGACCATTTATATGCATAAGGTGCTTTACCTCCAGAAACACTCGAAATTAAACTACCATTACAAGTAACTTGATTTTCAATTTCTTGGTCATTTTTCACCAATACATTTATTGTAAAATCTTTACAATTATCCACCTGTATAGCTGTTTTTGTTTCAATCACTTGAGATTTCAGAATTCTACACCCATTTGCATCTACGATTTCAAAATTATAGGTCCCTGCACATAAATTTGAATTTACATATGATTTGTTCCCATTATTCCATATGCTCAAAAATGGAGTTTTTCCTCCTAGCACAGACAATGAAATTTCACCATTACATGAATCTTTCTCTACGTGTTTGATATTATCTACATTTACAATGAATCCTTTACAAATTATCGAGTCGTTAACTTTTGTTTCAGACGTTACTTGTTGGGTAATCATTTTAGAACAATTTCGAGCATCTGTTACGGTCACAGTGTAATTACCTGCACATAAATTAAATGCACTACCTTCATTTTTATCAGCTAAATTAGACCATACGAATTGATAGGGTGCTAAACCTCCATTTACATCCAACTGAATGTTACCAGTACAAATAGAATCCCCTGTTAAATCGTTGATTGATTTCAAAACAACTAAGGATAAATCCTTGCAAGAATCAATTTTTGGAAATACTTCAAACGAAGTGATTTTCTTCGAAGAACATCCATTTGATGTTGCCTCAAATGTAATTGTTACTACACCTGTTTTAATCCCTTTCACTGCTCCATTCGGATTAATAATTGCAATGGTTGTATCCGAAGAAGACCAAGTTCCATTAGCTGGAGTCAAAGTCAATAAAGAAGATAAACCAATTGTTGTGCTTTTCACTCCTGAAATTTCACTCAAACTTGGAGCTTGGTTGATTGTCAAGTTTAAGGTAACAATCGAGTCACATCCAACTTTTGTTTTCAAGGTATCCACAAAGTTTCCAGATTGTGTGTACGTTTTACCATGCCATGCATACGTACCGCAAGCTGTTTTAGTTTCTGTAGAACTTACGCCTTGATTAATTGTCAAGTTTAACGTTACAATAGAATCACATCCAGCTTTTGTTTTCAACGAATCTACAAAATTTCCAGATTGTGTATATGTTTTACCATGCCATGCGAATGCTCCACACGTAGTTTTAGTTTCAGTTGAAGTTACGCCTTGGTTGATTGTCAAGTTTAACGTTACAATAGAATCACATCCAGCTTTTGTTTTCAACGAATCTACAAAATTTCCAGATTGTGTATATGTTTTACCATGCCATG
>CANCJF010000082.1 GCA_947378245.1 Bacteroidota bacterium | reverse complement strand
GATTACATTGATTTGGATGAAACAGGATATATCAAATATGCTCAACCAGGAACATCTAAAACGAATGTTGCAGGAGTATTTGTAGCTGGAGATGCTGCAGACAAATCTTATAGACAAGCAATCACTGCTGCAGGTACAGGATGTATGGCAGCATTAGATGCGGAAAGATATTTGGCTGCAAAAGGACATTGAGAAAATGTTATAGTTTTATTATTTAGGTGTTTAGAATTCTAAACACCTTTTTTTTTGTTAAAAAAACACAATTATTTTACGCTTTTTTTCGTAATATTGTGACATGAAAAAAATATATTTACTTGCACTAACGCTTGTCGGTTCGATGAATTTGTTCGGACAAGCCACTTCTGCTGACACTACGAAGTCATGCGATTATCGTCTAATGACTTCCCTACATGCAGGGACATCAGGTTTTGGACTAGATTTTAAATACAACTGCGGCATTCATACTGCTCGAATTGGGTATTCAACTATTCCTTTTCATTATGAAACAGTACTTGATATGGGATTATCTATGGGAACCGATGCTAAAGTATCCTACAACAATATACATTTGATTTATGACATCCAACCTTTCAAAAAAGCAGCTTGGTTTAGAGTAAATGCAGGTGCTGCGTATTTTGTAAGTGCTTCTGCAGTTGCTAAATTAACGCCAAAAGATAGTGTAAATACTAAAATTGTTACGTTATCACCTGATGAAATCGGTAATGTAGAAATCACAGTGGATAATAAAGGATTTGCTCCTTATTTGGGAATTGGATTGGGTAGAGCAGTTCCAAAAAAGAAATTCAATGTAAATTTTGATTTTGGTACGTATTATTTACCAGCTCCAACAGTAACGGTTGTTGGTACAAAATTATTGGAGAACAATGCAGCTTTAGGCACTCAATTAACAGAAGATTTAAAAACGTATCGTTGGATGCCAATGATTCAATTAAACTTTACTTATTTAATTAAGTAATCATATTAATCAAATAAAATTAATAGTATGAAAAAGAAAATAGTTTATGGTTTTGTTGCATTGTCATTAATAGGATCAATGGCAATTCCTTACGGATGTAAAAAAATCAATCCTAGTAATTACACCATCAGTGTAAGTACAGATGTGTTTAGTGCTCCTACAGCGATAATGTTTGAAAATGCAAATTCAGAATCAACAGTTCAACCAGGTAATTTTCCAATTGAAATTTCCGGACAAGATGCTTCTAAAGTGATTACGTCTTTAGGGAAGAAAACATATGGAGTTACTAACGGTTTTACATTTTTGAGTTTACAAAAAGGGGAAAATCCTACGAGAGAGAATCCAGTTAGATTTAAAATTACAGGAGTAGCACCTGGTTTTGAGAAGATTGATTACGATGTAGTAATTACGAGTAGTGATGAACAAAATTTTGTAGTTAAACTAATTCAGGAAAATGCGCCATTACCGTCAGGAATGGTTGAGTTAAAGAAAGAACAATTATTAACAAATGGTGTTCCAGCCAAAAATGTAACTTTTGAAACTTCAACAGTGAATACAGGAACAAAACAGTCAACTAAAATGGAAATGCAAGCTGGTACTGTGATAAAGGGAGCTGGAGACAAAACTTTAACAGGTTCAAACTTAGTTGTGAATGTTAGATATTTTGATCCAAGAACAGAGGCAAATGACGTTATACCAGGCGGATTAAGTCCTGAAAATGTAGTAGATAAGGAAGGTAAAAAAGTTAAAGTTGAGGGTGGTGTAAATTTTGTTTCTGCCGGTGTTATCAAAGTAGATATGACAGTTGGGTCTGATAAAGTTGAAACGTTTGAAACAGCTGTTGATACTCAAATTGAACTGACAGAAGGTCAAGATAATCCTGAAACAGGAGAATTGATTAAAATTGGCGATAAAATGCCTTTGTGGAGTAGAAGTGAAAGAGATGGTCAGGCTGCTCAGTGGGCGGCAGAAGACTCAGCACTTGTTGTTGATAATGGATCAGGTGGTTTAGTTGCTAAATTTAAAATGAAGCACTTATCATGTTATGGATTGTTGTATGTGCCTCAAAATAGATTGTTTAGTTTAAAGTTTGAACAAACCGGTTTTGTTTCTTCAGGAACAGCAGGTAGTCTGATTGATGAATTATTTACAGGACAATTAGTCTATGTTGCTGCATATTCAAAAGAGGGAACGGTTTTAGTTAAAAAACACCCAGTATATGTTTCTAAGTTAGATAGCTACCATTATTTTAGTATACCTAAAGTAAGTGGTGCGGTTTTTAAAATTACTGATGCTAACACAAACAATGAGGTAGTTATTAAAGATATAAATACAAAAAATCAATATACTTATTCATTTAATTTGAGTCAGTTTGATGATCCAAATGTTATTAATCTTTCCTTGGACTATACTATTAAATGTACGGCTAATAAAATGGTGCCAACCGCTGGTACTTATGCAATAATCACTAATTTAAAAACAAATCAAAGAATTATCGTCAGAATTGACGCCGCTTCTAAAACCAAAAAAGGAGGGATGAAAATTAAATTGGTGAATAAAACGAAATATAGAATTGAAACAATTGGTTTAAATGGTGAGGTTCTTTCATATGAATCATATTTAGATATTCAAAATTTACCTCCTGCTTCATCGATATCAGGGTTTACAATTGATAAATTAATTTACAATCCTTCAACTAAACGAGTAGAAGCTGCGGTAACTTATGTTACTCCAAAATGCTAAAAGAATTTTAATATAATAAAAAAAGCGTCTAGATTCAGTTCTAGGCGCTTTTTTTATTGTCTTATACCTAATACTTAATTCCTAACTTTTACTAATTTCACACCACTCCATTTTATTACTCTTCAAAATGCCTTCATGTGCGATTTTTATCAAATCCTGAATAAATAAGATTTCTGGATATTGTTTTGCTTCGTGTATATAACGTTTTTTTATCGAACCAATCATTTGAATTTCTTCAAATTTTCGATCACTAATTAAGTGATAATACGATCTGTTATTACTTAATTTTCTATAAATAGGGTAGACAGTTTTGTTTTCCATAGTTTAAAAATATATCTTTATTGTATGACTAAAAAAGAAAAGGCAAACTTTATATTAACAGAATTGGAAAAATTATATCCAACGACTCCAGTGCCCTTAGATCATTCAAGTTCATATACCTTACTAATTGCAGTTTTACTTTCTGCGCAATGTACCGATGAACGCGTAAATAAAATTACACCATTATTATTTTCAAAAGCAGATAACCCACGGGATATGGTCAAACTTAGTATTGAAGAAATACAACAAATTATTAGACCATGTGGACTTTCACCAAAAAAAGCGTATGCAATTTTTACACTTTCTCAAATACTTCTAGATAAATATAACGGTGAAGTACCCGAAGATTTGGTTTTGTTAGAAGAATTACCCGGAGTTGGTCATAAAACGGCATCAGTTGTTATGTCGCAAGCATTTGGTCATCCGATGTTCCCTGTGGATACCCATATTCATCGTTTGTTGACTCGTTGGGGAATTACAAGTGGAAAAAATGTAGTAGAAACAGAAAAAAATGCAAAAAAGTGCTTTCCAAAATCAAGTTGGAATAAATTACATTTACAAATCATTTTTTACGGTAGAGAATATTCACCAGCGCGAAGTCCAAAATTGGAAAAAGACTACATCACAACAACAATTGGCACCAAAAAAGCATTATTAGAACTTGTGTAAATAAATTGCATGCAAACTTATATTTGTTTATTGAAAGGGATAAATGTTGGAGGAAACAACAGAATTAAAATGGATGAACTAAAGGAATTATTTAGTTCGTTATCTTTATAAAATCCAAGGACATACATTCAAAGCGGAAACATTGTATTTGAATCATCTCATAATGAAACTCATTTACAGCAAATTATTCATCAAGGAATTAAAGATGCTTTCATGTTGAGAATATATCCTATAATTCGTACTCATCATGAATGGAATGATATCATAGAAAAAAGTCCTTTCACAAAAAAATACGATATAAATCATCTTCATTTAACATTTTTAGATGATGATCCTTCTTCTGAATTTGTAGACAAATTAAATCAAACCGATGGGTCTAACGATGAATATGAAATTATAGGAAAAGAATTTTACTTTGTGTGTGATTTAAAATATAGCGATACAAAATTTTCAAATGCATTCATTGAAAAAACATTAAATACAAAAGCAACAACAAGAAATTGGAAAACAGTTCTCGCAATTCAACAATTACTTTCGTATTTACTCTAAGTTGATCGAAAATTAACAGTTCTTATTATCAATTATTTGCCAATAAAAAATCCCTGAATGGCTTTGGTTACAAACCAATCATCTTTCTTACCCATTTTAGGATTAATTGGTTCTAAAAATAAATCGGGTTGTTTGATCGTTTGAGGATTTTGCTGTAAAGGTAAATGTGACCAAAATGTAAAAGGATTTATCATCACACTGAATTTGGTGTAGGGCAATACCATTTCTAACCCTCCAGAATTACCACAAAAGAAACTTCCCCCTGCGGGTTGTCCTACAATTTTTGCTTTAGCTAAAGTTTTAAGATGACAAGCCAACAAAGAAGAAGCTGAAAAGGATCCTTCATCAGTTATAACAATAATTTCACCTTCAAAAATTAAATCGCTATCTACATAACCCGTATATATTTCACTATCATATTCAGGATGCTTGCGCTTAAAGCGCTTAATGATTCTGCTCGATTTTTTATAGTTTCTATAAAAAGCATTGTTCTTTTGTAAATGTCTGTTTGTGAATCTTTTAAATGATTTATTGTGTTCGTATTTACCTAATAATTTATTGGATCCTACAATATACTTCATAAAAGATGATTGTAATTGTCCGCCAGGATTACCTCTTACATCAACAATCAATTTTTTTATATCCTTTTTAGAGATGTCTTTAAATGATGTTTCTAAAAACTTTTCATATTTAGCACCATGACACGCATAAAAAGATACAAATTTAAAATAAGCATATTTACTTTTAATTACTGAGTATTTACCTATGTTTTTTAAATCTTTCCTTGATTGTGTTTCTAAATTATCTAAACGTTTTTTAATTGAGTTGATAGGTGGATATCCGGTAAATAAATAGATACTTGTAGTGTCCCTTTTTGCAGAATAAATTACTTCTATCGAATCTTTTCGATCACGATATGCTACATTTCGAAAAAATTCAAATAGGTGAGTGGCATTCGCATATTTAAAGTCTATTCCATTTTCATCAGAAGATATAAATTCACCAATTCGCTGCATCATTTCGGGAACCGTTTCTCCATCAATAGCTATAATTTCAGCATTTTTCGGTAGATTTTTTTGTTGACTTTTACGTTTACCAAAATTGACTTTCTTTTTATCTTCTTTGACTAGGTCAGAGACGAATAATTTTTTACCAACAAGAACATAATCGCAGGGTAATGATAATCGCTCAGAATTCCATTCGCCAAAAACACGTCCAGAAGGCCATAAACGAGTGTGTCCACATTGTATTGTAGAAACAACTTTTCCAAATTGACGATATAATTCAATAAAAGGAAGTTCTACATCTAAATTCGAATACAAATTATCAAAAACTAATGATACAGAATCCTGAGGTACGTGGATGTCTAAGCGGCCTTCTTTTCGAGTTAGCATATCTCGAAGTAGTTCACAATCTTTACGTTGTAAACGAACTTCTTTATCCTCATCTGAAAATGAGCATAATAAAATTACTGCTAAAACTACAACATTAAAAACCTTCATCATTACTCTTCTCCCGAAAACTTTCGGACTTTACCGTCATTCCTTTATACCTTTGTTTTTACGCATTTTGATATTTATAAACTCAACGATCAATGCATATACCATTGCAAAATAGATATAACCTTTAGGTACATGTTGCCCAAACGCCTCAGCAATTAATACCATTCCAATAGTTACTAAAAAAGCTAGCGCAATCATTTTAACGGTTGGTCGTTTATTTATAAAATCAGAGATAGGTTTGGCAAAAACTAACATAATCATCATGGAGATAATTACAGCACCAAAAATTATTACCATAGGATTTCCTTTCCCGTCTTTACTTATTTCATTAGTCATACCAATTGCAGTAATAACTGAATCGAAACTAAAAACGATATCTATCATTACAATTTGAAAAATAACAGAAGATAATTTTGTTTTAACCTTCACTTCTCCATCATGGTTTCCTTTGATAGTACTGTGCATTTCTGTAGTACTCTTGTAAATTAAAAATAATCCACCAATCAATAAAACTAAACTTTGCCCTGTAAAATTTGTCCCAAAAACTGTAAATAAAGTATCTGTCATTCCCATTATCCAGCCCACTATAGATAATAAAAATAAGCGAACAATCAACGCTAAAATTAATCCTATATTTCTAGCTTTACGTTTCTTTTCTGCGGGTAATTTATCGGTAACAATTGAAATAAATATAATGTTATCGATCCCAAGAACTATTTCTAAAAGGGATAATACAACCAAATAAAACACGCCTGTTCCTGTAAAAAGAATTGAAAAATAATCGCTCATAATAAAAATATTTTAGGTCAAAATTAAGATAATGCAGCAAAATATTGCTTTAACATTGTATCATTTATAGAAGAATCGGTATAAATCTCCATTAATTTAGGTTTATCATTGGATGAAAAAGAATAAAATTCTTCTATTTGTTGATCTATTTCTGAAATAGAACTTGATTTAAAATAAGTTAATCCGAATGCTTTACATATAAATTCGGCTGAATAACCATGGTTATAGACAAAAAAATCGTTTAGTTCTTCAGTTGTATCTGGACCAGGAATAATTTTAAAAATACCTCCACCATCATTATTAATCAGAAAAATACGAAGATTGGATAAGTTTAACTTATTAAATAAAGCATTGCTATCATAGAAAAAAGAGATATCTCCTGTAATCAATGTGTTGCACTGATCTTTCTGAATGTATGCTGCGCCTCCAGCAGTACTCGTGCTACCATCTATGCCGCTTGTACCTCGATTGCAAAAAGTAGTTATTGTTTTAATAGGATCAAATAATTGAGCGTATCTAACAACGGAGCTATTAGCTAGATGTAAAATGGAATTTTCAGGGATATAATCTAGTAAAATGTGATTTGCTATTAGATCTGTAAAATCAGTTTGATTTTCAATGAAATTCAGTGCTTTATCTTTGTTTATGTAATCTAGCTGTTTCCATTTATTACGAAAACCTGCATTTATTTTAACGTCAACTTTAGTTAATTCTTTAATAATTGAAGTCGAATCAACATTTAACGAATACGTAAGGTTTTGATAGGTATCCATGAATGGAAAATCGGCTCCTATTTTCCAAATTTCCTTTGGACTATTTTTTCGCAGATATGCTTTAATTTTTTTAGACACTACAGCACCTCCAAGCACAACTAACAATTCAGGTGCAAATTCAATCAATTCATCTTCTTTAATTCCTTGTAATGTTCGGTCTATACAATGAACAAATTGAGTATGAATTAAGTTTGAAGTATTTTCAACAAGAACTATTAGTGAAGGATCTTCAGCTAAAAATTTCAAAGCGTTTTCTAATGCTTCATTGGGTAACATTTGTCCACAGAGTATCATTTTCTTAGAATATTTATTCCAAGATTTTTTAAGAATTGACAATTGTTTTTCTGACAATTCATGATTTGATTCAAAAACAGTAATCGGAAGAATTTCAGTTTCTTGCGTTAATTCTATTTGCTGATATAATGGTTCTGAAAAAGGTAAATTTATATGTACAGGTCCTTTGTTTATTCCATTTGCTTTATAAAAAGCTTCTGAAATTTGACGTTTTACAAACCAAATTTGATCGTTATCCCAGTTGTTCTCGGGTATTGTTGTGGAAAAACGAATGTGGTTTTTAAACACTTCATGCTGAACAATCGTCTGTCCATCCCCTTGGTCTACCCAAGAAACAGGTCTATCTGCAGTAATAACGATTAAGGGTACCTGTTGGTAATAAGCTTCGGCAATAGCAGGATAATAATTTAAAGCTGCTGAGCCTGAAGTACAGCAAAGTCCAACCAGTTTGTTGGTTTGTTGAGCCATTCCTAATGCGTAAAAAGCTGCTGAACGTTCATCAGGAATTACAATACATTCAACTTCTGGATGTTGATTAAATGCGATGGATAAAGGTGCATTTCGTGAGCCTGGTGAAAAAACAACATATTTTAACCCTAATGCAACAGTTTGTTGTACTAAAAATTGAATGTGTGATTTTGCGCTTGATTTCACCGATTAAATTTAAGTTATAATGAGGCCACAAAATTATCATTTTTATTGATTTTCACTGAGTTTTTCTTCGTGTTTTCAGATATATGATGTATATTCGCGCAATTAAAGTGCTGTTAACCTTAATTTAGATAGCTACTATTCACACTTTCGTTTGTTTTAGGGTTCTAACGAAATACAATTTTAAGCCAAATGGCAGAAACAAAAATTACAGGGCAGGGAACTGCTGATTTTGACTGGGATGCATTAGCATTAGACGGTTACACACAAATCCAACGTTCAGAATTAGCTGACACGTATGAAAAAACATTAAGTTCAATCAATGAAAAAGAAGTTATTGAAGGAACGGTTGTTGTTTTAACAAAACGTGAAGCGGTTATCAACGTAGGTTATAAATCTGAAGGAGTTGTTCCAGTGAGCGAATTCCGTTACAATCCAGATTTGAAAGTGGGTGACAAAGTGGATGTTTATGTTGAGTGTCAAGAAGACAAATCAGGTCAACTAGTGATCTCTCACCGTACTGCACGTATGCACAAAGCATGGATTCGTGTGAACGATGTTTTACGTACAGGTGAAATCATTACTGGTTTTGTTAAATGTCGTACGAAAGGTGGTCTTATCGTTGATGTATTTGGTATCGAAGCATTCTTACCAGGTTCTCAAATCGATGTTAAACCAATCCGTGATTACGATATCTACGTTGGAAAAAACATGGAATTCAAAGTGGTTAAAATCAACCAAGAATTCCGTAACGTTGTTGTTTCTCATAAAGCTCTTATTGAGGCTGAATTAGAAGAACAGAAAAAACAAATCATCTCTGGTCTTGAAAAAGGTCAAGTTCTTGAAGGTACTGTTAAGAATATTACTTCTTACGGTGTATTCATCGACTTAGGAGGTGTAGATGGATTAATCCACATTACTGACCTTTCTTGGGGTCGTGTAAATCACCCAGAAGAAATCGTTGAGTTAGATCAAAAATTGAATGTAGTAATTCTTGATTTTGATGATGACAAAAAACGTATTGCTTTAGGATTGAAACAATTAAGCGCTCACCCATGGGATGCTCTAGATGCTAACATTCAAGTTGGAGATAAAGTGTCAGGTAAAGTAGTTGTTATGGCTGATTACGGTGCTTTCGTTGAAATCGCTGCTGGTGTTGAGGGTTTAATTCACGTTTCTGAAATGAGTTGGTCACAACACTTACGTTCTGCACAAGACTTTATGTCTGTTGGAGATACTGTAGAAGCAGTTGTATTGACTTTGGACAGAGAAGAAAGAAAAATGTCTTTAGGTATCAAACAATTGATGCCAGATCCATGGACAGCTATCGAAGCTAAATATGCAGTTGCTACTAAACACGATGCTAAAGTTCGTAATTTCACAAACTTTGGTGTATTCGTTGAGTTAGAAGAAGGTGTAGACGGATTGATTCATATTTCTGACCTTTCTTGGCAGAAAAAAATCAAACATCCATCTGAATTCTGCAAAGTTGGTGACGAAATGAAAGTTGTTGTGTTGGAAATAGATCGTGAAAACCGTCGTATTTCTTTAGGTCACAAACAATTGGAAGAGAATCCATGGGATGTATTTGAAACAATCTTCGGAGAAGGAACTATCCACCAAGGTACTATCGTTGAAACGAAAGACAAATCTGGTATTGTTGCTCTTCCTTATGGTGTTGAAGGAATTTGCCCTGCAAAACACTTGAAAAAAGAAGACGGATCAAATGCTAAAATTGACGAAACTTTAGATTTCAAAGTGATTGAATTCAACAAAGAATCTAAAAAAATCGTTGTATCTCACACACGTTTATTTGAAGAAGGAGAAGATCGTCCAACTACAGCTTCTAAATCTACAGAGGCTAAAGGAGGTAAGAAAGCTGGTGCTGGAAGCTCAACTGCTCAAGCAGTAAAAGCTATCAACTCTAACTCTGAAAAATCTACGTTAGGTGATTTAGATGCATTATCTGCATTGAAAGACAAAATGGAAGGTAAATAATTTACCTAACACAATATGGAAGCCCTGCTGATTTATCAGTGGGGTTTTTTTATGCGATTTATTTTTTTAAGAATAATTTAGGGAGTATAATTAAAATGAAATAATTCAATAAGTGTTTGTGTGTGATTAGTTTATTGATTTTCTGATGAAATCAAATGAGCCAACTCTGATTTGTTTTATTTCCACAGTAGTATTATCAGCTCTTTAATTCGGGTAGTTTTTTTTATTGAGATAAGCTCCTTCTTGAGGCTAATTTTGATTTTGGAATACAAGTTTAGAGAAAAGAGACTTGAAATGCACAATTAACTTTTAAAGATAAAAAGATGTTTGTGTGCGCTTATTTTTGAAAGGGTTAGATTTTTTGTAGAGATGTAGTCGCTACATCTCTACAAAAAAACAATAAAATTACATCAACATACCACCACAAACATGTAATGTTTGACCAGTAATATATGCAGACATGTCAGACGCTAGGAATACAGTAGCGTTTGCAACATCAATAGGGTTTCCACCTCTTTTTAAAGGAATTGAATTTCTCCATTCTTGCACAACTTTTTCATCAAGAGCAGCCGTCATCTCAGTTTCGATAAAGCCTGGAGCGATTGCATTACAACGTATGTTGCGAGAGCCTAGTTCTTGCGCTACTGATTTGGTAAAACCAATTAATCCAGCTTTAGATGCAGCATAGTTAGATTGACCTGCATTTCCACTTACACCAACAACTGAAGACATGTTGATTATTGAACCTTTACGCGCTTTTAACATTGGTTTTTGAACAGCTTTCGTTAAGTTAAACGCTGATTTCAAATTTGTGTTTATTACTTCATCCCACTGTTCCTCTGACATTCTCATTAACAAAGTGTCGCGTGTAATACCAGCGTTATTTATTAGAACGTCGATTGTACCATAGGTAGTAACCACGTCATCTACTAATTTTTGAGCTGCATCAAAGTTTCCTGCATCCGATTTGAATCCTTTAGCAACACCTCCATTTGTAGAAAGTTCAGCTTCCAATGCTTTCGCTTTTTCTTCTGAAGAAATATAAGTGAAAGCTACGATTGCTCCTTGTTTTGCACATTCTTCAGCAATTGCTTTACCAATTCCACGAGATGCTCCTGTAATAAGTACAACTTTGTCTTGTAACAATTTCATAGGTTTGTTTTTAATTTATGTAAAATTAAGATTTTGAAAATTCTAAAATTAAGATTTTGAAATAGATTTATACACTTCCAAATGTTTACTGAAAAATTATTCGTGATAGTCTAAATCTTTGTCGTGTGTTTCAGGAATAGTAAGAGTAGAATAAATTCCAATAATAAAGCAAATCAACCCAACGATAGCCCCAGCAATAATTACTTCCGTTGTTGGTTTTAAATAATCGAAAAGGATTGTCATTAGAATTACAGTTCCACGTACAAAATTAGGAATTGTTGTTGCTGCCGTTGAACGAATATTGGTCCCGAATTGCTCTGCACTAACAGTTACAAACATTGCCCAGTAACCAGTTCCTAGTCCTAACCAAATGCAGTAGAAGTAGTACATTTTGGCAGTTTTTACACCAGAGAATAATAACAAAAGAACTCCAATTAAGGTAAAAAGCATCATCCAAAAGATTGCTTTTTTTCGTGAATGTAACCAATGACTAATAAATCCACTGGATAAATCACCAACAGAAATCCCAATATAGGCCCACATGATTGCCATTCCTGGTTTTACTTCTTCCGTAATTCCCATAGCGCTCGCAAATTGATTCGCAAACATGGCTAAGATTCCAATACAAAACCAAGTAGGTAGTCCAATTCCAATACATTTCATGTAACGAATAAATAAAACTTTAGATGTGAAAAACATCAAAAAATTTCCTTTTTTGACGGAAGAGTTTTGTTTAATTTGATGAAACATTCCAGATTCAACTACGCCTACACGAAGCAAAAGTAAGCAAATACCCATGCCACCGCCAATCCAATAGGCAATTGTCCAATCCCCTGAAAGTTCTACCGTAAAGTTAGCAACTACTGCACCTAGTAATCCAAAACCAGCAACAATTGATGTTCCAATTGCACGAAGATTTTTTGGAAGAGATTCAGATACTAATGTAATTCCGGCTCCTAATTCTCCTGCCAGTCCAATGCCTGCAACAAATCTTAATAACATGTATGCGGTACCTTTATCCATAAAATTGATTTGAGGAAGAAATCCGCAAGCGATATTAGCTAAAGAATAGGTAATGATTGATCCGAAGAGTACAGAAAGTCTACCTTTTTTATCTCCAAGGATCCCCCAAAGGATCCCGCCAAGTAACAATCCTGTCATTTGCCAATTTAAAATTGATTTACCTACGGTATCAGGATTTATACCCATGGCTTCCAAACTTGGAATACGAACAATTCCAAATAATAATAGATCGTAAATATCTACGAAATAACCGAGAGCAGCAATCACGACAGGAAGACTAAATAAATGTTTTAAGCGTTCAGTTGAATTCATCTAAATAGGGTTAACGAATTAAATTGACATGTCCATGAAGATTTTTAATTTCTTTTTTTACGGTGTCGGTAACTTTTACAGTCCAAGTATAAGTGCCGTCTAAGCAAGGTTTGTTACCATATGTACCATCCCAACCGATTGAAGTGTCATGTGATTCAAACAGTATTTCTCCCCAACGGTTAAAAATTAATAATTCATAATTTTGTGGGTCATATCCGCTAAAAAAGATCGGTTTGAAAAAGTTATTTATCTCATCGCCATCAGGTGTAAACGTGTTAGGGATATAATAAATTAATTGATCAATTATTTCGATTGATTTCATCATTATAGAAGAACACTTCGCTTTATTTGAAGCAATTAATGTAATAACATAATTTTGAGGTTTACCATGAAAAGTATGAATAGGATCCTTTTTCTTACTCGTTGAATCATCTCCAAAATCCCATTCAAATAGTGTAGCGTCTTGGCTAGAAGTATTCACAAATGAAATTTTAGGATTAAGAACGCTAGCTTCTTTTGGTATGAATTCGAAATCGGCAACAGGAGAACTATTTCCACAAATATAATTAGACTGGGTTATTTTGTTTACACATCCATGATTAGACGTTTTAAATGATACATCATAACATTTATTTTCTTTAACAGTATAGGTAATTAAAGGGTTATTTCCATAAACGACAATGGAGTCGTTTCCAAAATACCAAATTGAAGTATCACCAATATTAGTGGAAGTATTTAGAAATGTAGTTGTAAAAGGAATACATCCACTCATTTTATTTACATGAAATGAAAGTATCGGTTTTTGACCAATAAATACTTTAAAACTATCTTCATAAGTACAGCCATTGTTTTTATCATAGATGTAAAGCATAGTATCTTTTGTAATCGGGATATTTACTACTTTACCATTGTTTTTTTGAGTGTTAAAATAATAATTTTCATTTCCTGATAAGTTTGTACCTGTTAATTTTTTTAGTTTAAATGTATCACAAATAGATTGTAATCCCGGATTGTCAATTTTAGGGGAAGGTTTAATAGTAACGGTATAATTTTTTTCAT
>CANCJF010000081.1 GCA_947378245.1 Bacteroidota bacterium | reverse complement strand
ATAGAAGCAGATCCTGAAAAAATTGACCATGTTCCTGATCCTGTTGTAGGAGCTGTTGCAGCCATAGTAAAACTTCCAGTACAGTTATTTATATCTGTACCAGCATTTACTGGAGTTGGAGCAGCATAATTTGTTAATATAACATCATCTGTTGAGGTACATGTTCCATTCGTAATCGTCCATCGAAACGTTGATGTCTGACCAGCAGTCATACCTGTAATTGTTGTCGTTGGTGAATTAGGTGTTGTGATTGTCCCTACTGATCCTGAAAATCTTGTCCATAAACCAGTACCTACAGTTGGGGCGTTTGCAGCCATTGTAAATGTAGTTGTAGTACATTGTGAAATATCTGACCCTGCACTTGAAGTCGTTGGTGCTGCATCATATGTAATAATGACATCATCGGTAGCGGAACATATTCCATTTGTTACTGTCCATCGTAACGTAGCACTTGACCCTTGTGCAACACCTGTTACAGCTGATGTACGTGACGACGGTGTGGTTATCGACGCAGATCCTGAAAATAATGACCATACTCCTGATCCTGTTGTTGGAGCTGTGGCACCCATAGTGAAACTTCCTGTACAGTTATTTATATCTGTACCTGCATTTACCGGGGTAGGATTTGAAACCACAGTCACAGTTTGGTTAGCAGAAACATTAGAGCAACCTCCAGTTCCTGTAATTGTATACGTTATCACAGATGTTCCTGAAGCTACTCCTGTTATTACACCTGTAACTCCATTTACTGTTGCTTTAGCAGTAGTAGCTGACGTCCAAGTACCTCCAGAAATAGTTGAGGTAAATGTAGTTGTTGATCCGACACAAACACTTGTAGTACCTCCTAAAGTTCCAGCGCTGGGTGCTGCTGTAACTACTACAGTTAGAGTAGCTGTAGCATTTGTACATCCAATTCCTGAAACAGTGTATGTCATATCGGATGAACCAGCTGATACCGGTGTTATAACTCCTGTACTTGAATTTATTGTAGCCACAGAAGGTGTAGCAGAAGTCCAAACTCCTCCTGAAACTGTAGAACTAAATGTTGTAGATCCTGTAGAACAAATAGCTGTAGTACCAGATAATACACCTGCAGACAGCGAATTATAAATTGTTAACGAATAACTAGCAGGACAACCATTATTCATATAAGTTATAGTGTACGAACCAGCAGTACTTGCAGCTAGATCAATAACTCCTGTAGATGTATTTATACTTAAACCTGTAGGTGAATTAAAAAAACCTCCAGATGATGGTGAAAATGTTGGTGTTGCTGTACCAACCTTACAATACACCGAACCTGGGTAAGATAAAGTTGTAGTACAGTTAATGATTACATTAGACGATGAACACGAACCACTATATGATGGAACAGAAGCTATCGTTGGCATATAAGGTGTTCCAGATTGGGTAACAGTTCCTCCAACATTAGTTGGATTCGAACTAAATGTACAACTTCTTGCTAAAACAGTACCTGGACCAGAATTATATAAATCCGTAGCACTTGAATTACCTATCGTATTATGATAAAAATAACAAGAATCGACCGTAACATTTCCTCCAGTAATTCCTATACCACCCCCTAACGCGGTACTACTTCCAGACCTTGGCATCGTATTAGAAATTTGACATCTAGAGAATTTAACAGTACCTCCATTTATCCAGATACCTCCACCAACTGGAGTTCCTGCTGTTAAAGTCAAATAATTGGAGTCTATTTTTGTATCATAGAAATTTACGGTACCACCACCAATATAAGCTACAGAACCTCTTAAATCAGAAGAAGTTTCATTTTTAGTAAATAATGAATTGTAGATATTTACAGTCCCTGAAGAAATATTTAATGCGGCACCATCTTCATTTCTATAGTTATTGATAAAACTATATGTATAAAAATTAACTTTTGTAGTAGCTCCAGTAATATGAATACCTCCTCCAGCATCATAGGTATTACAACTATTACCACCTCCATAAAAATCGACAGATGCTCCTGAAAGAATTTCAATTGGTCGTCCGCATGCACCAGATGTTGTTGCAGCACCATCGGTTTGAATATATTTTAATTTAACTCCAGTTACATTGGCTAAAACCCCTAATACTTGACCATCAGAACTACATCCTGAAATTTGACCATACCCATGAAGCCACATACCAATCAAATGGGTATTATTATCATTGATTTTCATAAAACAATGATCAGATCCAAATGATGAATTTGAAATTTTAGTCGCATTCATACCTGCCCCCATAATAACAACTCCATTTATTGGGCTAGACAAATCAGTTTCTGTATAATCTCCTGCATCAATAAAAATTGTATCTCCAGCAGTAAAGGATAAAGAATATGTTGTTAACAATGAACTTAATGATGATTTTGGAGTTGCTTTTGTTAATCCATTCCCCCCTCCTGATCCACCAATCGCAGTACAATATATATCGCCAGTGGTAAAACCATCATTCACATAATACTTTGTCGCACCTAACACCTCCTGCTTCCATCCTAAAAGCAGCAACATCAAAAATAATATTCTAAATATCTTAATCATAACCATATATAAATCATTCGTTTACAGAAAACAACTGCAACGAACATAAAAATCTCTAACTTTTAGACGCAACTTTTCAAAAAAGATGCCACTAAAAATACGAATAAGAAAAATAATTGTCTGAAAATAGTTGAGTTAGTTATCCACAACAAAAAATGAATAGTTTATTTCACAACCTCTACAAATCCTGATTCAGGCTTACTTTCTGGGGTAGTAAAAATCTGGTAATAATACGTACCTTGAGTTACATACTCTGAATTAATTAGCACATTTGATTTTCCATCCCAATTGTCTTTATACGGAACAGGGCTTTCGTACACTAAATTACCCCAACGATTATAAACATATACCTTTACTGTTGGAAAACGATCAGAATAACCCACAACAAAAAAATCATTTTTACCATCTCCATTCGGAGTAAGTATAGAAGAAAACTTTTTTCTGCAATCCACATGAATTATCGTATCTAATTTACACCCATTTTTATCTTTAATGTTTAGTATATATTCTCCTGAAGTAACATCACTAATAGATGAACCCGAGAAACCTGTACTCCAACTATAAGTATACGGTGAATTACCTTGAGAAGCTGAAGAAACTAACAATCCATCATTCGCATCACAATTTGGCTCAAAAACAGTAACATTCGCTAGTAATTCCGTTACAAATACACGAACTTTCAACTTTTTACTATAACAGTTAGTTAATCCATTATATGTGCTCACATAATAAGTACCTTGTTCTAAATGCTCAGAATGAAGCAAGGGGATTAAATCATTTGGCTTGGGAAACCAACTAAATCCATTCCCATTTGGAACCAAAGAATCAATAGTCAATTCTTTTGAAAAACAATACCTTAATGTATCTCCCACTAATGCGGGCGGATTAGGACTATCAAATTTAACACTTACTTCTAATCTTTGTTGACTTTCACAATTTAAGGTAATCGTTGCATAATACTTAGTTTCTGATAAAGGATAATTAGAAGACAATACACTACCCCCACTTGGAGATAAATACCAATTAATCTTACCATTTTTAGGCTCTAAATTGGCTACGGTAGGCTTATTATCTTTACACACAAATTGCAGCGCATCTGCAATCGGTGGACTCACTTTGGGCGCAGATATCTTTACTCCAACTTTTCTACTTTCACATCCTTTTATCGTCTGAGTACTGTAATATGTTTCTCCATCAGTAACCGGATCAATTTCCGGATCTAATTTTTTTCCATTCTTATCATACCAAGTAATCAATTGCGCTACCACCTCAGTTATATTTCCAACTTTCGGGTTTGGCATACATAATGTTGCTGTAGTTGGACTAACCGGAGGGGGGATAGTATCCAACAAGGTCAATGTACAGAAGCTAGAATCTTGTTTTACACACGACTTTGATGTGATATTTTTAATTGAATATACCCCTGGTAAACTTTTTTTAACTTCAACAACACCTGTTATTGTGTCCCAAACCAAACCTGATTTTGGAGTAACTTGCACACGGCCAATTCCACTGTTATTATAAAAAATAGGCGATGCAAGTTCATTATAGCGACAATAGCTTGTATTATAACCAATAGTAGTTACACATGCCGGACATGGGGGGAATAAATAACTCACTTTTTTCTTATAACCTATCGCATCCGTCACTTCAAACGAAATTGTTTCACCATTAATCAAATTGGAAATAATTAATTTTTCTCCATAAACTAACGAAGTTGAAGAAAACACTGCTTTTTTACTAACAATGTTTGATATCGAAAATTTTGAACCGAAAAATTCAGCATCCCCACCTGAAAATACAATTTCAGATATACCATCTTTACAGTGATCTTTAATAGTAAATGTAATATCATTTAAGAATGTTAATTTAATCGGTACGCCTGTTTTTTGACAAGTAGGATCTACTTGGGGGCCTTGCAAAGTAATGTCATTACTCAAAATAGGAACCGCCCAATATGTTTGATTAATTGTTGGCTTTGACTTAACTAATTGGCCATCATTTACAGTGTTGTTGATGTTTTCAAATTTCACTTTATCAACACAAACATCTTGAAGTACATCCGGCACACTTGGTGGTTGACACGTATATAAAAAATAAGCCACTGAAGAATCCCGCTTTCCATTGGAAGAAGGAAACACAGAACCTATGGTGTTAAATTTGATTGTAGAACCAAAACTAACCTTACATTCCGTAGGAGATGTAACACCATTGTTTAAGGGAACAACACTAACAGTTGTGCTACCAATTTTAGGTATATAGACTGAAATTGTATCAGCGCATGAACCATCATTATTCGACCAAATAAATTTTGAAATACCTTCAGGTAAATTAGTTATCGTAAGCGTTGAAATCGTAGAATTTACTAAATCACCTCCTCCACTGTACAACTTCCAAGCACCAGCTAACAATGATTTAGTCGAGATTTTTAGTGTTGAATTACACGTGTAAATGTCAGTTCCTACACTACAAGAACTATTTATTTGAGCATGCAATAAACTTGAACATTGAAACACAAAAAATAGAAAAAGTAACTTTTTAGCAAACACCATACAAGCGAAATCTGAATTAATTTGCCATTTCACTCATAAATTTGATACGCATCAAACGAAGTTCTTCCTCTGAATAATCGCCATCAAATTCTTTGTACGCTTCTGTTACATCATCTGTTTCTGCCTCAGAGAAATATTCGTAGATTTCTTCTTGATTTTCTTGATCCAATAAATCGTTGATGTAATAATTGATATTTACACGTGTCCCAGAAGAAACAATCGCTTCAATTTCTTCTATCACTTCCTCTAAAGATTTACCTTGTGCAGCACCAATGTCTTCTAACGGTAACTTTCGATCGATATTTTGAATCAACTGAACCTTCAACCCAGATTTATTAATGATAGATTTAACCACCATATCTTGAGGACGTTCAATGTCATTTTCTTCAACATAATTTTGTATCAATGCTAAAAAGGGTTCTCCATAACGCGATGCCTTCCCTGTTCCAACCCCTTGAATATTTGTGAGTTCATCGATCGTAATTGGATATTGAAAACACATATCTTTTAACGATGGTTCTTGAAAAATAACAAACGGAGGAATATTGTTTTGTTTTGAAATCGACTTTCTAAGATCCACTAATAAATCGAACAAAACCTCATCAAAGGCACCACTTTTTCCTCCAGCAACTACAACCTCATCCCCATTTTCATCTGTATTAAAGATACGCTCTTTAATCAACATAAAAGAAGTTGGTTTTTTCAAAAATTCTCTTCCTTTTTCTGTCAATTTAAGCGTACCATACGTCTCAATATCCTTTGAAATCATCCCCCCCACGAGCGACTGTCTAATTACAGCATTCCAAAAATGTTCGTCTTTGTAACTTCCTTTTCCAAAACAAGTTAATTGATCGTGTTTGTATGTTTTTATATCCGAAGTCAAATTCCCAGAAATAAAAGCACATACATGTTTTGCTTTTTGCATTTCTTGTAATTCAACAATTGCATTCAATAACAATTCCACATGCTCCTTCCCTTCTGCACGCTCGCGAGGATGTTTACAGTTGTCACACATGCATTTACAATCTTCCTCTTGAAACTCTTCACCGAAATAATGCAAAATATATTTTCTTCTACAGACGGAAGTTTCTGAATAAGAAACCATTTCATGAAGTAACTGTCGACCAATTTCTTGTTCAGACACAGGTTTACCATGTAAAAATTTCTCTAGTTTTTCAATGTCTTTATAACTATAAAAAACCACGCATTCTCCTTCCCCTCCATCACGACCTGCGCGACCAGTTTCTTGGTAATAACTTTCCAATGATTTAGGAATGTCGTGATGTATCACAAAACGAACATCTGGCTTATCGATTCCCATACCAAATGCAATGGTTGCGACAATAATACTTGTATCCTCCATCAAGAACATATCTTGATGTTTTCCACGAGTTGCAGCATCTAATCCAGCATGGTAAGGCAAGGCATTTATTCCATTTAACTGAAGTAATTCTGAAAGTTCTTCCACTTTCTTACGGCTCAAACAATAAATGATCCCTGATTTTCCTTGCTTTGAACGGATATAACGGATAATTTCTTTTTCTACATCTACCTTTGGACGAATCTCATAATATAAATTATCGCGATTAAACGAAGATTTATAAACAACTGCATCCAACATGGTTAGGTTTTTCTGAATATCAAACTGAACCTTTGGTGTCGCTGTAGCTGTCAATGCTATAATTGGAACGTTTGATATTTTCTCAAAGATATCTCTTAGTCTTCTATATTCAGGCCTAAAATCATGCCCCCATTCAGAAATACAATGTGCTTCATCAATGGCAAAAAATGAAATGTTTACAGAAGTTAAAAAATCAATATTTTCTTGCTTCGTTAATGATTCAGGAGCAACGTACAATAATTTAGTATTCCCTTTTTGAATGTCCGTTTTAACTTTATTGATTTCTGTTTTTGAAAGGGAAGAATTTAAAAAATGAGCAATATTTTCATCATCGCTAATATTTCTAATTGCGTCCACTTGATTTTTCATCAAAGCAATCAATGGCGAAACAACAATTGCAGTTCCTTCTGATAATAACGCAGGCAATTGATAGCAAAGAGATTTCCCTCCACCAGTTGGCATAATCACGAATGTGTTTTTACCATCTAATACATTTGTTATTATTTCTTCCTGCTTCCCTTTAAAGCTATCAAAACCAAAAAACGTGCGAAGAGCACCTTTAAGATCAACTTTTACCATTACCTCGATTTAAATGAACTTGTAATTAAAGGTACGAAAATTTCTAATTTAAGCAACATTATGAACTAAATTAAATTACAAGCAATAAACTGAAAAAATCATTTGAACTATCAGCAATATTAATTATCTTTAGTATCAGACAAAAAGCAATAAAAATGGAATCAAACAACAAAACATTAGCTCAACTAGTCGAAAATCTACAAAAATTACAAAATTAAAGAAGTAAATGATTTTGTTGAATTTCTTTTACACAAGTTAAACGATTCAATATTGACCGATGAAATTCTAAACAATCAAATGAATTCATCTGTTTTGAACTATGTAAATGAAAACCCTATTACCTATTCTGTATCTGACATAAAAACAGAATACAATGTTAAAAGGTGAGATAGTATTAGTGAATTTTCCCTTCACGAATTACCAAGGGCATAAAATCAGACCTGCTGTAGTTCTATATTCAAATGAAATAGATTCTACATTAACATTTATTACTTCTGAAACTAAATAGAAAACCGATCTTGACATCTTATTACAACCAAGTTTGGTAAATGGACTAAAAGCAAAATCGTTAATTAGATTAAACAAAATATCCACCATAGAAAACAATTTAATACTTGGGAAATTAGGCGCTTTATTTCAAAATGAAATAAAAACACTAAACTTTCAATTAAAAAAACTCTTTCAATTGGAATCATAACGAGAATTGATATTACTTTTGTTTCCAATGGAAGAAAAATCTACAATGTCTTTTTTAGATCATCTTGAAGAATTAAGATGGAGATTAGTGCGATCTGCAATAGCAGTGATCATTTTCGCAGTTGTTCTTTGGATCTATCAAGAATGGATCATAGACAATCTGTTTTTATCTATGAAAGATTCAAACTTTATCACCTATCGCTATATGTGTGAATGGTTTGGAGTATGTACCCCTGAGATTCCTGTCAAAATGCAAAGCACAACTATGGCAGGACAATTCTCCTACGCTTTAATGATGTCGATTATGGGCGCGTTAGTATTAGCATTCCCTTATGTATTTTATCAAATTTGGTCTTTCATTAAACCAGGATTGAAACAAAAAGAAAAATCAGCAGTGAAAGGAATTGTTTTTTATGTATCAATTCTTTTCTTTATTGGAATATTATTCGGCTATTTTATAGTCTCTCCTTTATGTGTTCAATTCTTTGGGACGTATCAGATTTCTAAAAAAATTGACAATATATTTACAATCAACTCTTACATGAGTACAATTATCTCAACTGTATTTTATTCTGGACTTTTATTTTTAATGCCAGTTATAGCTTATATTTTTGCAAGAATTGGAATTATTACAGCAGTATTTCTTCGTAAATACCGCAAGCATTCAGTTGTAGGTGTATTGATTTTATCTGCTGTCATCACTCCACCTGATATGTTAAGTCAAATAATTGTATCTATCCCAATTTTGATGTTGTATGAAATTAGTATTCTTGTAACTGCAAGAGTGAATAAAAAACAAGCACAAGAGGCATAATGTTACTACACACCCAAGAAATCAGAAAATCCTATAAAGGCCGAAAAGTAGTTGACGGTGTAACTGTCCAAGTCAATCAAGGCGAAATAGTTGGGCTTTTAGGTCCAAATGGAGCCGGGAAAACAACCTCATTTTATATGACAGTTGGACTTGTAAAACCAGATTCAGGAAAAGTATATTTAGATGACTTAGACATAACAAGTTATCCAATGTATAAAAGAGCACAATTAGGCATCGGATATTTACCTCAGGAAATTTCTGTTTTTCGAAAATTAAGTGTAGAAGACAACATCTTAGCTATTTTGGAACTTACCAAACTGAGTAAAACGGAACAAAAAGAACGTTTAGAGCAATTACTAGAAGAGTTTAGTTTGACCCATGTCCGAAAAAACTTGGGTAACCGATTGTCTGGAGGAGAGAAGCGTAGAACTGAAATCGCGCGAGCACTAGCAACAAATCCAAAATTCGTTTTACTAGATGAGCCATTTGCAGGGGTTGATCCTATTGCAGTTGAGGATATTCAGAGTATAATTTCTGATTTAAAACGTAAAAACATTGGTGTACTAATCACTGACCACAACGTACAAGAAACATTATCTATCACCGATAGAGCATATTTGTTATTCGAAGGAAAAATATTAAAATCAGGAACAGCAGAAGAATTAGCTTCTGATGAGCAAGTAAGAAAAGTGTATTTAGGACAAAACTTCGTGTTACGTAAATAACATCGAATTAAAAATTATTTTTTTGCTAAATCCCCAGTAGTTGTTTGCACACTTCCATAAGCATCACATTTACTGCTATGTTTTGAAGCTCCACAAGATGCAACAATAAAAGTTAATAAAAGACTAAAAGCAAAAAAAGTAACGATTTTTCTCATTTGTAATATAATTAGTTATACAAAAATAGAATTAATATATAAATTAAACAACTCTTTCGATTATTTGATGAATTAATAATCATAAAATTACCTAGGTATATGAAATTTGTACTTCTCCTATTATATTTTCTTATTATTACTTCGATTACGAACGCACAAAAAAATTATCTTTTTAATATTAAAACAATTGAAAAATTACCTTTCAAAAATATTCAAGCACATCACTCAGACAGCATAGCTCTTAAAACATATTTAAAAGAAATTAGACATAAAGCGATAGATTTAGGGTATTTACTTTTTTCTATTGACTCCTTAAAATGCAATAAAAACGAAGCTACATGTATCATATCCGTTGGACCTAAATTCAAAAACGCCTATTTAAGCCTCGATAAAAACTACAGAAAATACATCTCACCATCAGTATCAATTTCTGAAAAACTAATTACAAATATTGTTTTTACACCCAAGGAGGTAACCGTTTTACTTCAAAAAATAGAAAAAAACCTACTCAATCAAGGCTTTCCATTTGCAACAGTTCAATTAGACAGTATTCATTTTCTAAACGAAGAACTATACGGGAAAATTAGAATCAATGAAAACAGAAAAATTAGTTGGGGAGAGATAATAGTAAAAGGTAACAACATCATAAATAACAAATTATTACAAGCATATATCCAAATACAAACTGGGGATTTATACCAAGAAGATCAATTAACAAACATCAGCAATCAACTTAAACAAATCCCATTTTTAACAGAAAATCGTCCTTTAGAATTATTATTTCACGAAGACAAAGTAGATCTGTATTTATACCTCACTTCCAAACCTGTAAGTTTAGTCACTGGTGTATTAGGCTTACAACCTACAACAAAAAACTATTCAACCTCGTATGCCTTAACAGGTGATATTCGTATGAAATTAGTTAACATTCTAAAAAAAGCCGAAAGTTTTGATTTACAATGGAAAAATTTACAAGCAAATACGCAATCTTTAAAAACGAATGTTTCTTTCCCGACTTTATTTAGAAGTGCTTTCGGAATTGATGGTCAATTTCAATTATACAAAAAAGACTCCACATTTTTAGAACTAAAATCATCTGTTGGTATTCAATACTTGCTAAAAAATGGAAATACTCTAAAAATGTTTTACAGAAATTATCAATCTTCACTATTATCAGGTGGTCAATCAAATCCATCACTGATGCAACTAGCAAATATTAATACAAATTACTATGGTTTATCCATCTATAAGCAGACGATAGATTATTTACCTTGTCCAACGAAAGGGTATATATTTCAACTTGAAGGCGCTATTGGAATAAGAAACAAACAAGATTCTCTTTTACATACAGCAACAAAAACAAACGTAGGTAAAATCGAATATACAATTAACACCTATTACACTTTAAGAAAAAGACATGTAATAAAATTTAGTCAAGCAATAGAAGCAATGTTTACCCCTTCTTTTGCGCGTAATGAATTGATTCGATTTGGAGGTATGGCTTCCCAACGCGGGTTCAAAGAAGAGGAACTAAGAGCGACATCACGAGCATTTGCCTCGTTTGAATATCGATTTTTACTTGATCAAAACTCTTTTTTATTTCTTTTCTACGATCAAAGCTGGTATGAGAATAAGTTAGGTGTAATTAAACAGGATCATCCATTTGGATTTGGTGGAGGCTTAACTTTTGGCTCCCAACTTGGATTGTTTTCTATTTCTTATGGATTAGGAAAACAACTCAACAATCCTATTTTATTAAGCAACGGAAATATCCATTTTGGATATATTTCCTACTTCTAGATATCCTCTAGATTTCATTCAATTTGTTCTTGATTTGTTTCATAAATTTAGAAGCATATACAAAATCGATTACTTCCTTATTGTTCGTTTGAATAATTTCCTCTTTTGTTCCAGACCACCAATTTTTCCCTTGATGCATGAATGTAATGTTATCTCCAATTTCAATCACACTATTCATATCATGTGTAATAACTATTGTTGTCGTTTTAAATTCGTAGGTTATTTCTTTAATCAGTTCATCAATAAGAATCGAAGTTTTAGGATCTAAACCAGAGTTTGGTTCATCACAAAAAAGATAATCTGGATTCATTACTATTGCACGTGCAATCGCCACACGTTTTTGCATACCCCCACTGCATTCTGCAGGGAACAATTTGTTTTTACCACTTAGATTGACACGTTCTAAACAAAAATCAACTTGTTTTTTTTGTTCCACTGACGTCATTTTAGTAAACATTTGTAAGGGAAAACGAATATTTTCTTCTACTGTCATCGAATCAAACAAGGCAGAACCTTGAAAAAGCATTCCAATCTGTTTACGTATTTCGCGCATGGCATCGTCATCCATCGAACAAAAATCAATTCCATTATACAAAATTTGTCCAGAAGTAACAGGATGTAATCCGACAATACATTTAGCTAATACCGATTTTCCTTGACCAGATGAACCAATAATTAAATTTACCTTTCCTTTTTCAAAATTGGTAGAGACATTATCAAGCACTAAATGTTCACCAAACTTTTTGCTTACCCCTTTAACTTCTATCATTTTAATAAAAACATTTGGGTAATAAAAAAGTTAGCAATTAATATCGCGACACTACTATTTACGACAGCTTTTGTTGAAGAACGTCCAACATCTATTGCTCCACCTTTCGTGTAATACCCATAAAATGAAGAAATTGAAACTATTAAAAATGCAAAAACCACAGATTTGGATAAGGCATAAATGATATCACTGACTTTGAAAAAAGATCTTAAACCAAAAACATAAGTATCTGTAGAAGATAAACCAGAACCTAACAAAGCTAACCAACCACCTACCAAACTTAATCCAATTGAAAACGTAACTAATAAAGGAAAGAATACGACAGCTGCAGTTATTTTTGGTAACACTAAATAATTCAAAGAATTAACCCCCATAATTTCCAATGCATCAATTTGTTCAGTAACACGCATCATACCAATCTCTGAGGAGACATTTGACCCAACTTTACCTGCTAAAATCAATGAAATAATCGTTGGTGAAAATTCTAAGATAGTACTTGAACGTGTTATATAACCAATTGTATATGCAGGAAGGTACGGCAAATCCATATTTGCAGCAGTTTGGAGAGAAATAACTCCACCCATAAATACTGACATTAGCATTACAATAGGAAAAGACTCAATACCAATCAATTGAATTTCCTCTAAAAAACGTCTCCAAAACATTTTAAATTTCTGCGGCTTAGAAAAAACTAGCCACATCATTAGAGAATAACGTCCAATATTTGATATAATTTTTAACATCACTGCTAATTTAATAGATAATTTTGATAGTTGTTTCAAAAAAATTGAAACCGAACTATAAAAGGGGAATTTTCTTAGTTAACTTTGTTCAAGATGACACAAATTTCAACAGCTAAAGAGAAAATTAAAAAGCAATTATCAACTTTTTTACCCGAAGGTTTTGAAGATATGATTGCCGACTTATTATTTAGTGCTCCTGTTCAATTTAAAATAGTAAAACCTAGAAATACTAAACTGGGAGATTATCGTTCTGCACATGCCGGAAAACCACATCGCATTACTGTAAATGGTAATCTAAACGTTTATTCCTTTTTGATAACTACCATTCATGAATTTGCCCATTTAAATACCTATTTAGAATTTGGCAGAAGTGTTTCACCTCATGGAGCTGAATGGAAGAATCATTACCGTAAACTTTTAATCCCAGTATTAGATAAAAAAACGTTACCCAAGGACATTGAGACTGCATTAGTAAATTCTCTCGTAAACACTAAAGCATCTTCATGTGCAGACATTCCATTAATGCGCGTATTAAAAAACTACGATAAACAAAATGAGTCGTTCGTTTTTATTGAGGATATTGAAAAAAATGCACGTTTTATTCTGCAAGGAAAAGAATTTATAAAAGGGGAATTACGAAGAAAACGATTTCTATGTGAAGAGGTTTCAAGTAAAAAAAAATACCTGATACATACTTTGGCTGAAGTAATTCCTATATTTGAATAATAAATACAAACATTTCAATGGAAAATAATTATTGTGTAATAATGGCAGGTGGCGTTGGAAGTCGTTTTTGGCCAATGTCAACACCTCAAAAGCCAAAACAATTTTTAG
>CANCJF010000080.1 GCA_947378245.1 Bacteroidota bacterium | reverse complement strand
ATACCAACGACTTCTTTTTCTTTGCTCAACTTATACATCGATGGCCATTCATCTGCTTTCGGGATTTCTGGCTCTGGAATTTCCGTACCAGAAGCTTCCCCAAATAAAGATGCTTGCGACGAATTCGCATTTTCCTGAAAACTATTTCCAAAACGAATCGCATTCTCCAAGAACATTCTACCTGAACCATCCTCTTTGAAATACTGCGCACGATGTACATTTTTAAACGAATCAAATCCGCCTGCATAGGCCAAACTTTCAAATGCTTTTTTGGTACACACACGTAAATTAACACGCTTAGCAAAATCAAAAATGGAAGTATACGGACCATTTTCCACACGTTCTTTAATTACTGCTTCTACTGGAGAAGTCCCCATCCCTTTGATTGCTCCCAATCCAAAACGAATCGCTCCTTCTTTGTTTACCGTAAATAAATAAGACGACTCGTTCACATCTGGACCAAGTACAGGTACTCCCATACGCTTACATTCCTCCATGAAAAACGTCACCGATTTGATGTCGTTCATGTTGTTCGAAAGCACCGAAGCCATGTATTCCGCAGGGTAATTTGCCTTTAAATAGGCAGTTTGGTATGCAATCCAAGCATAACAAGTCGAGTGCGATTTATTGAAGGCATAGGAAGCAAACGCCTCCCAGTCTTTCCAAATTTTCTCTAAAGCAACCGTATCGTGTCCGCGCTCATTCCCTTGTTGGATAAACTGTGGACGCATTTTGTCGAGTAGGTAAATTTGCTTCTTACCCATTGCTTTACGCAAAGTATCCGCTTCCCCCTTCGAGAATCCTGCTAACTTCTGAGAAAGTAGCATTACCTGCTCTTGGTATACGGTAATACCGTACGTTTCTTTTAGGTATTCCTCACATGCATCTACGTCATATACGATCGGCTCCTCCCCATGTTTACGTTTAATAAACGAAGGAATATATTCAATCGGACCTGGACGGTACAAGGCATTCATGGCAATTAAATCGGCAAAAACAGTCGGTTTTAACTCCTTCATGTATTTCTGCATACCAGCAGACTCGTATTGGAAGATACCAACCGTTTCTCCACGTTGGAAAAGTTCGTAGGTCGGAGTATCGTCCACCGGAAATTCATCCGGAACTAAATCTATATCGTGTCGTTCTTTAACGTTTTTAACCGCATATTTAATTAAGGTCAAGGTTTTTAACCCCAAAAAGTCCATTTTCAATAAACCAGCTTCCTCCGCAACCGAGTTATCAAATTGTGTACACCACATATTTGAATCCTTAGCGGTAGCAACAGGAACAAACTGCGTAATATCCGAAGGAGTGATAATCACCCCACAAGCGTGAATACCAGTATTTCTAACCGAACCTTCCAATTGTTTTGCTTGCTGAATTACTTTGGCAGACAAGTCCGAACCTTGCGAAAGTCGCTTTAATTCATTGGCTGATTGTATGTCTTCCGTTTTATTTTTCAATTTGGAAGCCAATTCCGCATCGTCTAGTGAAAATAATTTTTTCAAGGAAATATCTGGCACCAACTTCGCCAAACGGTCTGCTTCAAACAAAGGTAAATCGAGTACCCTTGCGGTATCACGAATGGAAGACTTCGCAGCCATTGTTCCATAGGTAATGATTTGTGCCACCTGATTAGAACCATATTTTTCAATAACCCAATCAATTACGCGACCACGCCCCTCATCGTCGAAGTCGATATCAATATCCGGCATCGAAATACGATCCGGATTCAAGAAACGCTCAAAAAGTAGGTCGTACTTGATTGGATCCACATTTGTAATCCCGGTACAATATGCTACAGCGGAACCTGCAGCCGAACCACGTCCGGGTCCTACCGAAACACCCATGTCGCGTGCTGCCTGACAAAAATCTTGAACAATCAAGAAATACCCAGGATAGCCTGTACGTTCAACAGTAGCTAATTCAAAGTCAATACGATCTCGGATTTCCTCTGTAATCACTGGATAACGTTTTTCAGCACCCTTATAGGTCAAGTGGCGTAAAAAGGCATTTTCTCCACGTTTTCCTCCATCAATCGCATCTTGCGGATCTTGAAACTCTTCTGGAATATCAAATGCAGGCAAGAGTACATCACGCGCCAAACCAAAAGGTTCAATTTTAGCAACGATTTCCCCCACCGTTTCAATCGCTTGTGGTAAATCCGCAAACAATTCTTTCATTTCATCGGCAGACTTGAAATAGTATTCGTTGTTTTCCATCCCATGACGGAACCCTCTACCACGACCAACAGGTGTAGAAACTAATTCGTTGTCCTTTACACAAAGAAGAATGTCGTGTGAAACAGCATCCGATTTATCTAAATAAAAAGTATTATTTGTTGCAACTAATTTAACGTTATGTTTTTCAGAAAATTTAATCAGTGTTTGATTTACCCGATCTTCATTTTCTTGCCCGTGGCGCATGATTTCTAAATAGAAGTCCTCCCCAAACAAATTCTTCCACCACAGCAACGCTTCTTCCGCTTGGTTTTCCCCAAGGTTCAAAATCATGTTTGGAATTTCTCCGTAAAGGTTCCCTGACAATACGATTACATCCTCATGGTATTGCTCAATTAATTTCTTATCAATACGCGGAACATAGTACATCCCTTCCGTAAAAGCGATGGAAGAAAGTTTAATCAAATTGTGGTAACCAACTTTATTTTTGGCTAACAAAACAATTTGATAACCATTATCTTTCTGTGTCTTATCTAAATGATTACTACAAACATTAAACGTACACCCAATGATTGGAATAATCTCTTTTTTTGTGTATTCTAACCCTGCTTCTTCCGCCTCTTTACGCTCCTCTTTAATTTTTTTATTGTGGCCACTGATCGCCTTTTCAAAATGGAAAGCAGCCATCATATTTCCAATATCCGTCAGAGCAACGGCGTTCATTCCATGCTCGATGGTTTTCTGTACCAATCCACCGATGGTGATGGTCGACTGTAAAATAGAATATTGTGAGTGGTTATGCAAATGAACAAACGGCACATCCTTTAAATGGGAAATGTCTTTTTTTCCTCCTATTGATACATTCGAAGCTTCGGTTTGCGATTCTGCTTTCAGAGCAGCACTTGCTTCTTTTAGGTTTACATGTTGTAAGCCTACAGGTTGAATCGTCGTAGGATTGTGTTCTCTAAAGCGATTAAAATAGGCTAATTCTTGCTTTAACTCTTCTGGCGTAAAAACTTCACGACGAACTAATTCAAAGAAACAGCGAGTTGTTGCCTCTACATCGGCAGTAGCATTGTGCGCTTCTGCAAATGGCTCGTTAAATAACTCTTTATGTAATTCGGATAAGGTTGGCAATTTAAATCTTCCACCACGACCTCCAGGCAATTTACACATTGTCGCAGTGACTTCTGTACAGGTATCAAGTACTGGCAGATTTTGCCATTCGTTTCCAAGTCCTAAACGATGAAATTCGCAACCAACAATGTTTTTATCGAACCCTACGTTTTGTCCAACAATAAATTTAGATTTCGAAAGTGCTTCTTGAAATTCCGCCATAGCGCGTTCAAGTGTCACTCCATCATGCATCGCGTATTCTGTAGAAATACCGTGAATCCGCTCCGCATCGTACGGGATATCGAAACCTATAGGCTGAATGATATAGTCTTTCGCTTCCACCAATTCACCCATCTCGTCGTGCAACTGCCAAGCAATTTGTATTGCGCGTGGCCAGTTATCCGTATCGGTATAAGGTTTTTTCCAGTCTTTGGGGAGTCCTGTGGTTTCGGTGTCGAAAATTAAATACATGGTATCTTCTGTAAGTTGCTTTTTAAATTTTGGTTTGCCTGAAAAAATCTAATTTCTAGAATCCACCATAAACTTCAAATTGAATACCAAATTTACGAAATCAAGACTTATTTTCGATTACGTTAACAGACTAAAAGCAAGATGTTACAAACATAAATTAAAACATTAAATAAATACAATTAAAAAACTGTTTAAAAATTAGTTAATTAACTTTATATAAATAGTTAAATTAATAAAAAATGTTTGATAATTAAACTTTAAACCTCTTAAATAATTCAAAATAAAAATTGTATATTTGAAAGTAAAGGACAACAATTTCACAACACAATACAATAGAAAATGAAGACGATATTTCATAAATCAGACACACGCGGTTTTGCAGATCACGGTTGGTTATTAGCAAAACATTCTTTCAGCTTTGCAGGTTATCATAATCGCAACCGAATGCATTTTGGAGCACTTCGCGTATTAAACGACGATGAAGTTTCCGAAGGAATTGGTTTTCCAGAACACCCACATGACAACATGGAAATCATCACTATCCCTTTAGAAGGCGAAGTTGCACATAAAGACAGCATGGGGAATTCTGCAACTATTAGTGCTGGACAAATTCAAATTATGAGTGCCGGAACAGGGGTTTATCACAGCGAATACAATCCAAGTTCAACTCATAAAACTAAATTATTACAGATTTGGGTTTTCCCCAACAAACGTAATGTGGTTCCTCGCTATCAAGAAATTGACGTGAGAGCTAATCACGTTGAAAATGAATGGAATCAAATTGTATCCCCAAATGCAGATGATGCAGGAGGATGGATTCATCAAGACGCATGGTTTACACTAAGTGAAATGAGCTCAAATACCACAAAAACATATACATTTAAAGGAGAATTAACAGGTATATATGTATTTGTGATTGAAGGGAAATTAAGTATTAACGGAGAAATTATGGATCGTAGAGATGGTATGGGTATTGTAGAAACAACTGATGTAGAGATTCATTTTTTAGAAAACACCAAGGTATTAATTATGGAAGTTCCATTGGAATTTTAATAAATCACTCTATCACAAACATATATAATTTAGAAAAGTTTTAAATTGTTTTATTCTTTGTAAGTAAGACAACTTAAGTAAATTTTTAACGTTTTATATTAATACTTTTATAAGATTAATTTGAAAATTTATGAAAATTGCACTTTTAACATTGACTAGCCTTAGCTTACTTTTTTTATCATGTGAACGATCTGGTTCAGGAAAATGTACTGAAACAAATATCAGTACAGCAACACGATCCAGTCATAATCGCGGTGATGATTGTTCTTCTTGTCACACATCTGGAAAACAAGGACGTGGATGCTTTACTGTTTGTGGATCAGCTTTCCAAAAAGACCAAAAAACACCGATGCAAAATGCCGTACTAGTATTATTTACGCGAGAAAATGATTTGCCAGACGGAAAAATTACAAACGTAAGTAAACCTATCCCTTTTGATAAAAGCGGAAATTTTTATACTACAGAAACGATTTCATTTGCTAATAAATATCCTGCTATCATTTCTGGAAAAGATACTTCAATGATGAGTGGGTCATTATCTAATAACGCATCTTGTAATAAATGTCATGCTACAAATGGCTCACAAGATCCAATATATTCGCAGTATTAGGTTGTGGTTTTTAGGGAGGGTTTGGTATTGGGTGAATCTCGATTCACCCGAACCTCGATTAACCCGAACCTCGATTAACCAAAACTAAGATTATCTTAAGGTTCGGGTTAATCACGATGATCTTTAGCTTTCGGGTTAATCACGATTATCTTTAGCTTTCGGGTTAATCATGATGATCTTTAGCTTTCGGGTTAATCACGATTAACCCCTACTGTTTAGGATTGGAGCACTCCTTCTTTCAAGGAGCATGGGGAAACGACTATTTTTTGTATTCCTAACTGTTGAATTACCCAACGCGTTTTGATTGCAGCTATTGGCGCCATTTTTCTCCTAATAGGGATGATGTGCGGATTTAAATCACGCTGAGACTGGCTTGACATGATAATCCAATCTAACGTTCGTATAAAGTCCTCAAATGGCAATTCTTCAGTATCTGTAAAACTTGGTAAGGGTTGTTTATTTATCATCTCGTAAAATGTCTCAAAACATCCTGATGCTCCAATCAACGTTTGACATGATTTTCCTTTCATAAATTCACTCGCACGGGAAGAAATCCATTCTTCAACTTTAACACACTCTTCTGCTGTCAAAGGATCACTAAGTTCTAACTCTTGAAAAATACGAGACACTCCAATATTCAAGGAAACAAGAGCATCAACACCTTGTTTACCTGCATAAATAAACTCAGTACTTCCTCCTCCCACATCCATCACCATTGATTGTTCCGTGAAATCATGCGTCCATTTTACGCCTTCGTAAATGTAATTTGCTTCTTGTTCACCAGAAATAATTTCGACTTTAATACCTGTTTCCTTTTCGATTAATTGAACAAAATCACGACCATTTATCGCGTCACGAATAGCGGAAGTACCAAATGCACGAATTTCATCTACTTCGTGACGATCACACATACTTGCAAAATGTGTCATCGTTTTGATAGCTCGTAAAATCGCGTCGGAAACGATTACACCATCATTTAATCCACCCATACCAAGTGCGACACCATCTTTTTCTGCATGAATCACTTCTATTTCCTCTTTCGAAACATCGGCGATTAACAGATTGAAGGTATTCGTTCCTAAATCAATGACTGCAATACGTTTACTATCCATTTTTTAACCAAGTAACAAATTGTGTAAGTCTCAGACGGTGACCAAATTGTAGAATTCCATTTTGGTAAAGTCTTCCTGCTAACCTTAATGTAGCATATGAACTCAGCGCTAAGATACTAAAAGAAACATAAATCTGATAACCTTCTCCTAAAGAATATCCTTGCGCTAATTTAACCATACAAACCATGGGTGATGTAAATGGTAAGAAGGATAAAATATAGGTTAATTGACTTAACGGATTCTGCATAGTATAATACCCTGCCCACAAAGCGATTACCAACAATACCATGATAGGTAGCACAAACTGTTGACCATCATTTTCAGAACCAGAAGTTGCCCCGAGTGCTGCAAAAAATGTTCCATAAAAAATATATCCACTTATAAAAAAGAGCAAGAAAAACACCAACATATCACCAAATTGAATGCGAGAATATACAAGTTCTACAAAATCATTATATACTTTCGAACGGAATAAACCATCTTCTAAGCCAGATGAAGCTTGGTCTGCTATTTTACTTACATCCCAATTGGACAGGTCCATCATATCTGGGAATAGTGTCTCACGAAGTATAAACAAGCCCAACCAGATTAAGATTGTCCAAATCACAAATTGTATCAGTGCAGCAATACCAATACCCGCAATTTTTCCAAACATCAATTGTCTTGGTTTTACTGAGGCCAATAATACTTCAACTATTCTATTTGATTTCTCACTAGAAACACTTCTTAAAATAGTCATCCCGAATAAAAGAATGAATAGCAATATTACCCCCCCAAAGAAGAAACCAACCCATCCTGACAAACTATAAGACTCATTTTTGGGGTCGTATAAATTTCTAAAAGCAACATTTATAGGCTGTTTGATTCCTCTAAATTCTTGCACGGTCATTTTAGAAAACCTCTTAATCATCACTTCTTCTAGTCTACGTTCTAAATGAAATTGAATGGCTGTCGCAAAAACAAAACTTGGCTTCTCTTTGTAAAATAAAAATGCAGCTTTATTACTAAGTATTTTCTCGTTCAGTTCTAGAAGCGCATCATACTTCTGAAAGCGTTTGCTTTTTTCAAAATCTTTAAGCGGAAGGTAATTATTCGCAAAATCGTAACTAATATTTCCATTCGTATTTGCTAATATTTTATTATCCATAATCCCTACTGGGTCAACGATCAACACGTTCCAATGTGGCTTATTGTTTTCACCTACCGAAAATAAAACATACACTAATAACAAGACCAACAAAGGTCCTGCGATTGCCATTCCTATAAACGAACGCGTTTTGATACGTTCTTTCAATTCACGTTGCGCTATTAACCAACTTACATTCATATACTTTTACCTGTTACAGTTTCAATAAATATTTGTTGCATCGTCGGAAGTACTTCCCATGCTGCCTCAATTTCGATTTGACCAATCAATGTTTTCAATAAATCTTGAAAATTATTTTCTCCTCGCATCGCTACATACGCCACAAAACGATCCTTTGCTAATTCTTCCTTATCAATTAATTCAAATCCGGTCCAAAGTGCATGTGTAAATGCCAGCATATTCCCTTTAAATTTCACGGCATAGCGACCATCTTTACGATCTTCTCGCAGATTTATCACACTACCTTCTAGAATTTTTTTCGATTGATGGATGAGTGCAGCTCGGTCACAAATTTCTTCCACGCTTTTCATATTGTGACTGGAAAGCATAATTGTTTTTCCTGCTTTTTTCATGGCCTTCAATTCATTTTGAATCAACTCCACATTCACAGGGTCAAAACCAGAAAATGGTTCATCAAGGATTAACAAACTTGGTTCGTGTAAAACGGCACAGATAAACTGCACTTTTTGCGCCATCCCTTTGGATAACTCCTCAATTCGTTTATTTTTCCATGAAGTAATCTCAAATTTCTCTAACCAATTGTTCAGACTCTTATTCACCTCATCCTTTGACATTCTTCGTAAACGGCCCAAAAACATCGCGTGATCGTATACAGTCATTGTTTTATATAAGCCACGCTCTTCAGGAAGGTATCCGATTTCCGCCAAATGCTTTCCTTTCATCAATTCTCCATTGAAACGCACTTCCCCTTTTTCAGGCTCAATAATACGATTGATGATACGAATCAAAGTAGTTTTACCCGCACCATTCGGTCCAAGCAAACCAAAAATTTCACCTTCATTCAAAGACAAAGACACATCATCGACTGCAATTTTCTGAAAATACGATTTGGTAATCGAAGTGAGTTGAAGCATTGGAATTATTTTGGATAAATTTACGATTTAATTATTTATGGAAACTTCTATGAATTGCTTTTTCTTCGTCTAACTGCTTAATTAAACCAGTTAACAGGAGCGGATTTAATTTCTTGTTTGCATTTAAAATCTCATTTTAGAAATCCCTAACGTCCTTCCATTTGATCGGGATTTTCTAATTCTATTGTCTCAAAAAGAACTTCGCTCCAAGTTTTCCAGTTATATACTTTATGAAAAATAAAAAGTAATAGCGGGAAACACACTAACACGATTATCCACAAATCCCAACCTATCACAGGCTCAGAAGTATCCAAAAAAAGCGCATCCGTTTGAAATACTTGCCAATTATTAGTTAAAATTAGCACACCAAAAATATTGTTGACCGTATGAAAACCAAGACTTAGTTCTAGACCATTATCTAACACTGTCAGTAGAGACATAAACAACCCACATGCAAAATAGTAAATGACGATTACCTCTCCCAATTTTACCACCTCCGGATTTTCAAAATGCAAAACTGCAAAGAGAAAAGAAGAGATCATTGCTGAAACAATTGGCTTTCTAAACAATCTTATACTTCCTTGTAAGAAATATCCTCGGAACATCAACTCTTCAAATGCTGTTTGTAAGGGCAATAAAAAAAATGATAAGCCCAATAACATCCAAAAAGTTTCAGGATTGTAGTTCCACTTTAACGTATTTGAGGTCAATAATGAATATGTTAACCCAAGTCCTAACACAGCTCCAAATAACCCAAAACTTAAAAAAAATCGTTTCCAATCAAATTCAGGTCGCGCAGTAAAAATAGTTAATATAGGTCGTTTGTGAATATATTTTACAGCTAGAATCATCGCGAAAAACAAGACAATAAAAGGAAATAGGTTCACGATAAAAAATAAGTTTTTCCCCATTAAATCTCGCGATTGTGCTAATGTCAAATTCTTAAATTCTGATTCAGGGATTCCGACTAAAGTCATCCCGATTTTATAGGCTAATTGACCGAAAATTGGAATTATGGCGATTAACATTGTTATTGTAAACAAATAACGAAAATAGGATCGTTTTCCGAGGGATGCTTGTTGTAGGTATTTCATTTTGAGCTCATAAAACTACAAAATAAAGCTCAAAAATGACAAATTTGAGCTTCAAATCATGAAAAACGGAGCTACACATATATTTTGAGCTCAAATTCAATCTATTTTAAGCTCAAACTTTAAAAATAGTGAGCTCAAAATTTTGTACGTCAATTTTTATACCTTTGCCCCAACTTTAAAACTTATTATCATGGCATTTGAAAAAGAACTAAACGCTCGAAGTAATTCCGCTTGTGAATTATGCGCATCTACTAACGAATTAAGATCTTACGAGGTTGCACCTGCACCGAATAATGGTCGTTTAGAAGATTATATTTTCATTTGCGAAACATGTCATGATCAAATTGAACATCCAGAAAAAGCAGATGCAAATCATTGGAGATGTTTGAATGATAGTATGTGGAGCGAAGTTCCAGCGGTACAAGTGATGGCTTGGAGAATGTTACAACGCTTGCGTGCTGAAGGATGGCCACAAGATTTATTAGACATGCTTTATTTGGAGGAGGAAACATTAAACTGGGCAAAAGCAACTGGTGAAGGCGAAGACAAGGAAGATGTTCAAATACACAAAGATTGTAATGGTGTGCCTTTAACAAGTGGTGATTCAGTTGTTTTAATTAAAGATTTGAACGTTAAAGGTGGTGGATTTACCGCTAAACGTGGAACTGCGGTTCGTAATATTTCTTTGGTACATGATAACCACGAACATATTGAAGGAAGGGTGAATGATCAGCATATTGTTATTTTGACGCAATACGTGAAAAAATCATAATGTGAATGAAATAAACTGATTTTTCATCGTTCAACGGCAAAATTAATTTCCTCATTTACTAATGTAAACTGCGGAAATTAATTTTTTGTTTGCCTCGAAAAATCTAATTTATTTCACCCACATAAATCATAACCTATAATTCATCATTCATAAATTCAACCATATACCCTGAATATTTCCGCAAATTAATCACACGATCCCCATCAAATAACAGGTATTGTCCTTTGATACCTTGTAAGATGCCAGATACGGAACCTAATTTTTCTAGGGCTACACTTTTCACTTTTGTAGGATATTGATTCACTGGATATTCGAATACTAAGATTTCATCATCTTCGGTAAAATACTGTAATAAATCGTCTGGTAAAATTCCTTCGAGTTGCCATTTTTCTTCTACTAAATCAATGCTTTCATCCACTTCATTGCGCAGCATACGTTGCCAGTTAGTCTTATCGGAGAAATGATCCTTTAACGCGACCTCTAACACCCCTGCTAAATAACGGTTTGGTGTTTCGGCCACTTTGATTGCTGCCACAGCACCTTGATCAATCCAACGCGTTGGAATTTGTGTTTCTCGGGTTACCCCCACTTTTACGATATCAGACTGTGCTAAATATACTACGTGCGGTTGGTTGTGATTCGCCTCTTCCCAAGCCACATCTCTCCCCTCTCCTAAGTGCGCACGACATAGTTCTGGTCGAATGATACACTCTGCTGCTTGCGCGGATTGCATGAAACAGGTATAACAAAATCCTTGTCCAAATGAACTTTTCGTTGCCTTTTGACACGAAACACATTGAATGACTCCGCTCCACGAAAGTGTGATGGATTTTCCGATGTAATCGTTCATACAAATAGTTGCGTCTAATTCTAAGAAATATTGGACTGGTGTATCTTGTGAGACACGCATTTTATGGAGTTGACCTTTCATGATATGGTAAGTTTGGTTAACACAAAGTACTCAAAGTTTTTGCACAAAGGTCTCAAAATATAAGGAAATGGCAAGGGTAGAACATTGGAAGTTGGTGGGGAATGCAAACAAAGAGGAACAGATGATGTTGTGGACCATTTAGAAATCAAGAAGTTAAGGAAAGTGGAGGTTTGATGAGAAAATTAAGAGACCTGCGGTCTGGGAAAAGAGAATAAAGGAGTGATCCTTGGAGAATCTAAAGGACCTTTAAAAGAAGGGTTAGGTGGGGAAAATAACAGAAAGTGTAGTGAATAAAATGAACTTTTTCACTAACTTAAATAAGAAAGTAGAAAAATGAAAACAATCAAAATATTTCAAGACATTCAAAATGAGCAGGCTATCATTAAATTTTATTATGAACCAAACGAAGATCTTACGCGTAAATTAAAAAGTCTAATTCCTGAATTTGCTTGGAATGATACTAAAAGGTGTTGGTCGGCCCCCTACTACCCTAAACTGAAGAGTGAATTGTTTCAACTAACTAGAGGGAGGTATTGGTTGGACTATTCGAGCATAGAACTTAAAACTATTGATTATCATGCTGATTTGAGCACCAAAAATGCGTCCAATTCTTTAGAAAAATTGAATGAGGAACAATTAGAACATTTGCGAACTTTTCGAAATTACCTAAGTGCACGCCGTTACAGTCCAAGTACCATTCAATCCTATTACGATTCGGTTTCGACATTTTTACGATTTTTCAGTGATAAATCGGTTTCTGAAATTGACAACAGCGATGTTATTTTGTTTAACAATGAGTACATCATCAAGCATCGACTTTCTGCGAGTTTCCAAAATCAAGTGGTCAATGGATTGAAATTATTTTATCAGGTGGTGCACGATCGGAGAATGCACATCGAACTGATCAATCGACCACGTCGTGAGAAGAAATTGCCTAATGTTTTATCCAAAGAAGAGGTAAAACTAATTTTGGAGGCTTCAACGAATGTTAAACATCGTACTATGTTGTCTCTCACCTACGCGTGTGGGTTACGTGCTGGAGAAGTACTGAATCTTACATTCAAAGACATTCATGCGGATCGCAATCTATTAATTGTCAAACAAGCGAAAGGAAAAAAAGACCGGATAGTGACTATCAGTCCCAAAATCATTGCTATGCTCCGTGAATATTATAAGATTTTCAGACCTACCCAATGGCTTTTTGAAGGTCAAGTCACAGGAACAAAATATTCTGAACGCAGTTTTCAGCAGGTAATTCAACAGGCGGTCAAAAAAGTGAAGATTCAAAAACCTGTAACGTTACACTGGCTTAGACATTCATATGCAACACATTTATTGGAGAGCGGGACAGATTTGAGGTATATCCAAGAGTTATTGGGTCATTCGAGTTCAAAAACGACAGAGATTTATACACATGTGAGTACAAAGAGTATACAACAGATTAGAAGTCCGTTTGATGATTTATAAAATAGGGTATCTCTAAAAATTGCTTTTTCTTCGTTCAACTTCAAAATTAAACTCCTCATTTACTTGAGTAAACTGTGGATTTAATTTTTTGTTTGCCTCAAAAAATCTAATTTTTAGACCTCCCCCAAGATAATCATTCCGTTAATTTTGTTTATTTCGTTTATTTCGTTTATTTTTGATTGTTCATTAATCTGAAAAAGTTATGGAAAATTTTGAAAATATAAAAAGACCATCAAAATCCGATCAACAATTAGCGACAAAATCGTATCAAACTATTCATTCTGTTATGGAACGAATTACAACATCAAATATCGAAATAGAAATAGAAGAAAGTAACGAAAAAATAATTTTACCAAAGATGGCAGTAGAGTTATTAGGTCAAATATTAAAATCGATGAGTGAAGGTATTCCGATTTCGATTGTCCCTATAGCGACTGAGGTAACGACACAAAAAGCTGCAGAAATTATTGGGTGTTCTAGACCACATTTGGTGAAGTTATTGGAAACTGGAGAAATTGAATTCATTAAAGTTGGAAAGCACCGTAGAATAAATATAGAAGATGTTTATAAATACAAACTAAAAATGAAAGAAGTACAAAAACAACGCATCATTGATATTATGAATTTCGATGAAGAAATTGGATTATATGATACATAGTGTTCGCTTCAAAGTTGTTTTAGACACAAATGTTATTTATCCAATAATAATTCGAGATTTATTATTTTGGTTTGCTCATTATGATTTATTTACTCCAAAGTGGAGTGAGCATATATTCGATGAATGGAAA
>CANCJF010000079.1 GCA_947378245.1 Bacteroidota bacterium | reverse complement strand
TCGTTTTTTTGTTTATAATGAACCATCACAGCGTTGTACACCATGTCTGCTATGACATTTTTATTAAGTGTAGAAAATTCAGATTCACTTACAGGAGATTCAATTCCTAATACTCTAAATAATTCAAAAGTAAATTCTTCATACTGTGTAGCATGAGGAAAGTTGTAAACAATTGAATCTGCAACATCGTACAACATATTTGCAATATCCAAACTCAAACGATCTCCAAATAAAGCATTGTGACGTTTTTTGTAAATCGCTTTTCGTTGTGCACTCATTACATCATCATATTCTAACAAACGTTTACGCATTCCAAAATTGTTTTCCTCCACTTTTTTCTGCGCACGTTCAATGGATTTAGAAACCATACTGTGTGTAATCACTTCTCCTTCTTTCAGTCCCATACGGTCCATGATTTTAGCAATACGCTCTGAACCGAACTTACGCATTAAATCATCTTCTAAGGAAACGAAGAATTGAGAGGACCCTGGATCTCCTTGACGTCCAGCACGACCACGTAACTGTCTGTCTACACGACGAGAATCATGACGCTCTGTACCAATAATCGCTAAACCTCCAGCTTCTTTTACTCCTTCTCCTAATTTGATATCGGTACCACGTCCAGCCATGTTGGTTGCGATTGTAACTGCACCAGCCTTACCCGCTTCCGCAACAATTTCCGCCTCTTTTTGGTGGTGTTTTGCATTCAATACTTGGTGAGGAATTCCACGCATTTTGAATGAACGACTCAAGAATTCAGAGATTTCTACCGTTGTTGTACCAACAAGTACTGGTCGACCTTCTTTCACTAAACGTTCTGTTTCATCAATCACTGCAGAGAATTTTTCTCTAGCGGAACGATAAACTAAATCATTCAAATCTTTACGTGAAATTGGACGGTGAGGAGGAATAACAACCACATCCAATTTGTAAATATCCCAAAACTCTTTTGCTTCTGTTTCCGCTGTACCCGTCATACCTGCTAATTTATGGTACATACGGAAGTAGTTTTGTAAAGTAATTGTAGCATACGTTTGGGTCGCATCTTCAATGGTAACGTTTTCTTTTGCCTCAATAGCTTGGTGAAGTCCATCCGAATAACGACGACCTTCCATGATACGACCCGTTTGCTCATCGACAATCTTAACCTTACCATCCATGATTACATACTCCACTTCTTTTTCGAATAGGGTATATGCTTTTAACAATTGGTTCACAGAATGGATACGCTCTGATTTAACGCTGAAATCACGAATCAACATATCTTTCTGTAATTGCACTTCTTCTATGGAAAGACTTTCTTTTTGCAATTTAGCAATTTCTCCACCAATGTCTGGTATTACATAGAAATTAGAGTTTTCACCTTCTGAAATTAAGTTAATTCCTTTCTCAGTTAATTCAATCGTATTATTTTTCTCATCTATCACAAAGAACAATTCAGCATCAATTTTTTTCATGTGCTTTCCTTGTTCAGCCATATAATTATTTTCCACTTTTTGTAAGTGTGCTCTAATACCTGGTTCAGATAAAAACTTAATTAATGGTTTGTTTTTAGGTAAACCTCTATAAGCACGAAGTAAAGCAATTCCACCTTCTTCTAATGCTACTTTTACATCTTTTTTATCATCTCCAGGAGCATTAATAACTGCTAATAATTTTTTAGCCTCAACCAAAACTTGATTAACATATCCTCTCTGTGCTTCTACTAATTTTACAACACGTGGCTTTAATTCATGAAATTCATGTTCGTCACCCTTAGGGGTAGGACCTGATATAATCAATGGAGTTCTTGCATCATCAATCAATACAGAATCGACCTCGTCGACAATTGCAAAATGATGTTCGCGCTGAACCAAATCCTCACGATTACTCGCCATGTTATCACGTAGGTAATCGAATCCAAATTCATTGTTCGTTCCAAAAGTAATATCTGCTAAATAAGCATTTCTTCTTTCTGGTGAATTAGGTCTGTGCTTGTCAATACAATCGACACGTAATCCATGGAATTGGTACAATGGACCCATCCATTCAGAGTCACGTTTCGCTAAGTAGTCATTCACAGTAACTAAGTGAACTCCTTTACCTGAAAGTGCATTCAAATAAACAGGTAAGGTAGCAACTAATGTTTTACCTTCACCTGTTTGCATCTCTGCTATGTTACCTTTATGAAGCACTGCACCACCCATTAACTGAACATTGTAATGTACCATCGACCAACTAACTGTAGCTCCTGCAGCAGTCCATGAATTATGCCAAATAGCTTTTTCACCTTCTAAAGTAATACCATCTTTTTGTGAAGCTAATTCACGATCAAAATCTTGTGCAGTAACTTCCAATTTTCCGTTTTCTGCCCAACGTTTAGATGTTTCTTTCACAACAGCAAATGCCTCAGGTAAAATTTCTAAAAGAACCTCTTCAATTTTTTGATTCACTTCTTTGGAAAGCGTATCCATTTTCTCAAACATTGGTTCTTTATCATCCACAGAAGTTTCAGGATTATTAGCTTTTACACGTAATTCTTCAATCTGATCCTCTAATTCTTTTGTACGTTCTTGAATCAGTTTTTGAAATCCTGCAGTTTTACCTCTTAATTCATTATCAGTTAAACTGTTGAACTGAATAAAAAACTCATTTGACTTATCAATTATTGGTTGATATTCTTTTTGTTCTTTGTTTGCTTTATCTCCAAAAATCTTTTTTAAAATGCTTGTTATCATTTTGTTTATGTTTATTCGAAAATAGAAGTTTCTATTTTGGGATTAATATCAATCGTTTTAACAGTTCCAATTAGGTTCATACCATCCATTTCAATAGAAATTGTTTGAGGAAATAAAATACCATCTACATCCTTGAAATTACTATAATTAAATGTTTGTTCACGACCACTCTCGGAAGAAACTGACCTAATTTTATTAAATGTTTTAGAATCAAAATAATCGAACGTATTTTTAATTCCATCAGTATATTTAACTATGTATACATCTAAACCATTAATTGATTCAATACCCAACACCTCAAATGTTAAATCATTATTGAAAAAATTAACTTCAGGGAAAATACCAAAGACTTTCTTCTTTGCACTTAAAGATTCTGAACTTAATGGTGTTTTACCTCGTTGATCTTCCTCATATCCAGTTACTCCATTATAAGCACTTTTTTGAAGAACATTAGCTCCCATAGTTAATAACATAGTTTCCTTACCTTTAGAATCTAAATATTCAGTTTGTAAAATTGGTGCAGGAATTTGTGCAGAAATAAGTTCAGTTTCTCTTTTTAATCCTTTGATCTTATTTATTTTTTTAATTGCTTTTTTGATGTTTTCAGTACCTGTTATATTCATTAAATACTTTTCAAGTAAAGTCTCTTTTGAAATGGTTGTTTTTTTCAATTCTTTAACTTCTTGACCAAGGGCATCTAATTTTTCAATTGTACCATCAGAGTCAAACTTTTTTAATTTATCAAGTATATCAGGGTTTCCAACCACAACAATATTACTATTAGTAGAAGTCAAATATTCTTTGGCTGTTTCCAATATTTCTGCTTTTGTAATTGCATCTAAACGCTTCAAATAAGTCTGATAATAATCCTTAGGTAAATTGTATTTAATAATATTTAACGCAAATTGAGCAACTGTCATTGGTCGTTCTAAAGATCTAGCAAAATTACCTGCCATTAAAGCTTTGATACTTGATAACTCATCATCAGTAACTTCTGATTTCTGTATACGATCAAGTTCAATTAAAATTTGAGCAATTGCACTATCTGTTACTTCTGTTCTGAAATTTCCAGAAATCGAAAAATAACTACCATCTTCAGTAACATTTGCTCTCGAATAACATCCATATGTATATGCTCTTTTTTCTCTTAAATTTTGAGTCATACGAGCACCAAAACCTCCACCACCTAAAATTCCATTTAATGTTGAAAGTAAAAGTTGATTTTTATCTCCGGATTTAATTTTTAATGGGAAATTTACATTTATAACAGATTGTGGTGCACCTGGTTTAGAAACAAATACAACTCTGTTTCCTTTGTGAAAATATGCATCTTTATATATAGAAGTGATTTTGTCATTTCCTTGCCATGAACCAAAATAATTATCTGCCCAAAGCTTCGCTTGTTCTTTTGTAACATCACCTATTATTACTAAATAACTACCTTTTGGTGTAAATATGTTTTTATAATAATCTTTAACATCATTTAATGTAATGTTTTTCAAAGTTGCCTCAGTTTCAATTTCTCCATATGGATGTCCAGATGGAAAATTTGCTCTCGCTTCAGCATTAGATGCCATGCTACCAGGATTTGACTTAGATGAAATAATCGATGATTCCGAACGCTTTTTTAAACGTATAAATTCATCTTCAGGAAAAGTAGGGTGAAATAAAACATCAGTCATCAAATCTAGACCTTTGACAACATGTTTGGTTAAACACTGAAGTGATACATTTTGTGAAGATGTATTTATATTAGCTCCAATAAAATCTATTTCTTGATCTAATTGATCTTTAGTTCTTTTTGTAGTACCAGACATCAATAATTCACCAGCTATTGAACTCAATCCTGTTTTAGTTCCCTCCAATATTGGATTTGAACCTAAAACTAAATTAATGGAAATACGAGGGATTTTATGATTTTCAGACAATATAACAGTTATACCATTAGACATTGTAAAAACTTCAGATTCCTTAATATTAATAATTGGTGCAACACCCCCTGTAGGTCGTATTGATCGATCCAATTGAGCAAATAGATTTAAGTTTGCACAAATAGCCAAACATAGAAATAATAACTTTTTCATAATTTTACTTAATTGGATGATTTTGGTAAATAAATTAAAATAACTCGTGAATCTTGTGTTAAATATTTTTTTGCAACACGCTGAATATCTTCAGGAGTAATAGATAAATAACTTGATAATTGTTTATTAATTAAAGAAGTATTCTTTCTATACATGTAATTATTTGCAAGGTTTTCAGCAATCCCAGCAACTCCACTATTAGCAGATACAATTGTATTTTCATATTGATTAATGACTTTCTGTAATTCTTCTTTACTCACTAATTCATTTTGAATACGAGTAATTTCTTCATCCATAGCCAACTGTAAGGTTTTTAAATCAGTATTCTCTCCAGCAATTGTTGCTACTATACCTAATCCAGGATCTTCAGAATTCATAGCAAATGAAAACGCCTCAACAGCTAATTGTTTCTTCTCAACGATCGACTTTAACATACGTGAACTTGTACCTTCAGATAAAATAGAGTTTAAAACTTCAACTACTGGATAATCTTTATGATTTTGTTCTGGAAATCTATAACCCATAAAAATACCAGGTAATTGGATATTATCAAAGATAGTATCAACAATTTGTCCTTTTATAGGTTCTTCTATCAAAGTTGGTCTTGGAATACTTGTTAGAGTTGCAAGTTGTTTTTGAAGAGCTTTTTTCGCATTTGAATCTTCAGGTTTTAAAAAATTAGTTAATGAAAACTTTGATTTTTCAACCCCATACTTAACTTTAAAAGCATCATCCGATAAATTTTCAATATCACGATACATATTTATTGCCTGACCTTTAGGGATTGAACCAAAATATTTTTCAATCATTTTTTTTGTTTCAACAACATTTATGTCACCCGCAATTGATAATACCGCATTCGATGGAACATAGAAAGTTCTATAAAAATTAACATAATCTTCTTCCTGAGCTGCATCTAAATGCTCCATACTTCCAATCGGCACCCATCCATAAGGATGCTTTCTAAAAACTCTACTACTCATGTTAGCTAAAAAAGTAGCATATGGTTGATTATCAACACTTTGTCTTTTCTCTTCTTTTACAACCTGACGTTGAGTTTCAATACCAACTTTATCAACTCTAGCATGTAATAATCGTTCACTTTCCAACCAAATACCTAACTCTACCTGATTAGAAGGTAATATTTGATAGTAATATGTTCTATCCTGTGAAGTATTTGCATTTAAAGTACCACCGTTTTTTTCTACGATTTGTGCATATTCACCTCGTTTGATATTTGTCGATCCTTCAAACAATAAGTGCTCAAAGAAATGTGCAAATCCTGTTCGATCAGCTTTTTCATTTTTTGAACCAACATGATACATAATGGAGACAGCGACAATTGGAACTGTATGTTCTTCATGTAAAATGACATGTAATCCATTGGATAAATCGTATTCTAAATAATCGATTTGTTTTTGTTGAGACCACAGACTACCAATTGAAAGTAGTGCTGATATGGCAACAATGTGTTTTTTCATAGGTGTGATAATAATATAGTTTGGAAATTTTTCCGTGACACCAAATATACATATTATGATTAAGTTGTATTTAATTCAATCGTTTAAGTTTGTTAAAATCAACAAATAAAATAAGGATCTATATACCAATACATTAGTCAAAAAAATAGTTTAATTGTTAGAAAGATGTTAATTACTTTTTTTTTCATGTTTATAAGAACAAACATAATTCAAAATCTTTTTTTATTAGGAGAGAGTAATTTAGCCACCCATATAATGAATTTATTAAATATCATGAATTTCATATCAACAAAAAATAAATTATTAGCAGGTGTTACTATCTGTCTTTTTTTATTATGTTCCTTACTACCCGAGGAGGATTGTTATTTAGAATCTGGGAATGCATCTTATTACGCAAATAAATTTCATGGAAGACAAACTTCTTCTGGTGAAATTTTTAACCAAAATAAATACACTGCAGCACATCAAACATTAAGTTTTGGATCAATTGTTAGAGTTCAAAATCTTGACAATGATTCAATTGTGTATGTAAAAATAAACGATAGACTACCTAAAAATTCCAAACGATTAATTGATTTATCTAAAAAAGCAGCTAAAGAGTTAAACTTCATAAGAAAAGGAACTGTTGAAGTTTCGGTTGAGCGAGTTCAATAATGTTTACCAATCTTAAAGTAGTTGATATTTCCACTGTTCTTGCAGGACCCTCTGTAGGTATGTTTTTTGCTGAATTAGGGGCTGAAGTTATTAAAATTGAACATCCAAATCATCCAGACGTAACACGCTCTTGGAAAGGAAGTAAAGAAATAGGTAATGCTAAAATATCATCCTATTTTGCTAGTGTAAATTATAAAAAAAAATATATTTCTCTTGATCTAACTAATGAATATGATAAGATTTCATTCTTGGAATTACTGAAAGATGCTGATATTCTAATTTCAAATTTTAAATCTAGTGACTATGGTAAATTTGGATTAGAAAGTGAGGTGTTAAAATCATTAAACCCTAAATTAATTCATGGTCGTGTTAGCGGGTTTGGATCCAACTCAGATAGGGTTGCTTATGATTTGATTTTACAGGCAGAAAGTGGCTTTATGTCAATCAATGGTTTAAATGAAACTGATCCAATTAAAATGCCCGTTGCACTTATAGATGTTCTAACCGCTCATCAATTAAAAGAAGGTATATTAATAGCGTTATTAGAACGTGAAAAAACGAATATCGGAAGAGATGTTCATGTATCATTATATAAAACTGCAGTATGTAGTCTTGTAAATCAAGCTTCAAGTTACCTAATGACAAATATTATACCCAATAGAATAGGTAGTTTACATCCCTCAATAGCTCCATATGGTGAAATATTTAAAACTAAAGAAGGGGAAATGATAACTTTTGCAATTGGAAGTAATTTACAATTCGAAAAATTGATCCGAAAATTAGATCTAATTGAATTAATAAATAATCCCCAATTTTTAACTAATCAACTTCGAGTAATTAATCGGTCAGAACTTGCTAATTTAATTCAACAAGCAGTAGAATTATTATCCGTTAAAGAATTATTAAACTGGTCTTTAGATAATCATATACCATGTGGTCATATAAAAAATATTGAAGAAGTTTTTCAAAATGAATCAGCCAAAGATTTAATAAGAACAGAAGATATTGATGGTATACTAACAAAACGTGTTACTAGTATATCATTTGAAATAGAATAATTAAATATTATTATTTTGTTTTAAATACTCTTCTATACGTTTGATTACTAAATTAAACAATAACTTAGCATCCTTCTCATTCAATTTCTTACCAAATCGAATTGTTTTCCCAATATACTCAAATTCAATTCGTTCTCCATTTTGAATCCAAGGTGAATTTTCCCAAACTGCCTGGAAAGAATTTTCTTTAGGATGTTGTGTCCTTACTTTTTGAATATTCTCTAAAAAATAATTCGTTGACTTACCATAACCGCGAATGGAACGTTTGATAGACAAACCATCTTTGTCTATTTTAATTAACTCCTTACCCCAAAGAATCCAAAACAATGATCTTCCAACCTTATATGCATAATACAGCCAAAAAACTAAAAAGATAATGATGATTAATTTTTCTTGTTGGTTTAATTTTAAATTATTAAACGTCCAAATCATTGTAAATCCGATTACCATCCACATGGAAAACCAAGCACTCATCAATCCTTTATGCCAAAAAACATTTTCAGGCGTGATTATAATAGTTGTCTTTTTATTCGCATCATTAAAACTTGTACGTGCTCCTATAAATTTCATAATCGATTAATTTATCATTAATAGCTCGGTTTTAATACCATTAAACTCGACTGATTCTCCCACTTTCTTTCCTAATAAAAGACGAACCAAAGGAGCATCAATTCCCAATGCAAAGATAGAATTGTTTTCGTGTTCTACTTTTCCTAATCCAACCGATACATAAAAATATCCATTTTTTGTTTCCAATAAACTACCCAATTGAACCTTTGTATGTACTGTATTAACTTGGATGCGTGAAAATTGTTGCTGCAAAGCAAGTAACTGATTGATTTGGTGGGTCAATTTTTCTTGCTCTAATTGTGCCATAGAAACAGCCGTTTCATGCTTATCACCCGCAGAACTCTTAGTGTCTTCACTTGCTACAGCTGAAAAACTATCTGACAATATCGTTTTTAACGCGATTATTCGTCGTTCCAAAGCTTCTTTTACCAAAATATGAGCTTGCTGCTTTGTCATTCTTCTAGGGTATTAAGAGTGTTCGAGCCATTGGACCCAAGTTAAAAATAGCATCCAACAAGCATAAATCTCCTACAAATGGAATTTTATCTTGAAAGACTTGAAAATACTGATATTCCGATTGAAATGGGTGAGAAGTAAATCTAAAACGATAATCCGTTTCTTTCAATTCAACCGGTGTGAATGTAGTCGAACACACAAAAGAATAGGGGAGGTCCAACCACGTTTTTAGTCGTTCCATTATATTTAAATTAAATCCAACCAAATCAGGTGTCGTTTGATAAACCATCTCCTTAACTTCTTCACCATAATGATCAAAATAGGCAGCATGCTTGTAGGCACTTTCTATGGCGCGCCAATGGTCTTTGCGCCAATCAAGCGAAGTAGACACTAAAACATCTTTTGTCAATGTCTTAGCACCATTCGGTTTTATCATGGGAATACTTAATTCCATAATGCCATTCGCAGTCAAGATACGAGCTCGATTACGTATACTTTGTTTCACAAAATGTTCTTCAACTTCAAAAACAATGTCAACGCATGAAATTAAATCCTTGTAATACGAAATACTTCCAAAATAGGCTATTGGAAAAACAACGGACATTAATTGATGAATTTTAAAATACGGTCGTATCGTATATTTGTGAAAAAATTCAAATTACTCAATGGTGATTTAGATAACCATACTACTGAAGCCTTCCCTACAATATGGTCTTCTGGTACAAATCCCCAAAATCTTGAATCTGCAGAATTATAACGATTATCACCCATTAACCAATAGTAATTCATTCCAAATTTATAAGTTGATGTAGCTTTCCCATCGATGAAGAATTTCCCGTTTTTTTCTATCAGAGTATGACCTTCATATGCTGTGATGATACGTCTGTACAAAGCAATGTTTTGTCTATTCAAAGTCACCACAGAGCCTTTAACAGGAATCGTAATTTTCTCAAAATTTGAAACAGAATTTCCATGATTCACATCACGTGGGAAATAACGAAGATTCTCCAATTGTTCAACAACTGTATATCCAACTTTTAAAGCTTCTTTTCTTCGAGCAAAATCTATTTTTGAAGGAACATTCAATTTGAATTTAGCATTCGGAAAATCATGTTTCAATTTTCTCATCTCAGCATTAGTCAAATTCATTTCCAATTCTAATGTATTTCCATTATCACTCAAAATAGAATAATCACCTCTCCAACCTTTCACCGGATCATTCTGAGAGTCAGTTGGCTCCAATCCATATTGTTCAAACATCATATTTGTAAAAGAAGAGGAAGAACCAGTGTTTTGAAAGTTTGAAACTGTATATTGTAAATTCTGATGTTCTGCAACAAATGCTTTTTTACCATTGATGTAAAGAACAGAATTTATAATTTCTAACTTATCTCCAGGAATACCAACACAACGCTTGATATAATTTTCACGCTTATCTACTGGGCGATAAATTAAACCATAATGCTTGATTATTCTACCTTCTCTATGATCCATAGCCACTTTATCAATAGCTAACATTTTACGTGCTTTAGCCTTCCAAGCGTCTAAATGATTGATAAATTCATTACCATTATTAGCCATAATTCGAGTTGTTGCATCATTATAAGCTGTTTCATAAACTTGGTTTGGATTATTTCGAAGCGCAGGATTAGAAGTTAGTATACTATCAGCAATATCACGCATAAAGTCATCACGACCATATTTTTGAAAAAACATACGTTCTGCTTCATCAATTAAAATCCCATGATAATCATGCCCCATTAATCCGTAAGGCATACGTGGGTCAAATACTGCTGTATCTCCAGAAGGATAATTAAACACAACAACATCATTGCGTTTTACTTTTCCTAATCCAGGCAAACGTGTGTAATTGATGGTTTCAATATCCGAATAGGATTTAATATTAATAAACGGAATGTTGTTATGTACCAATGGAAAAGAAACAGGAGTAACAGGAACTTTACTTCCATAAGCCAATTTATTCACAAACAAAAAGTCACCAACCAATAACGTTTTCTCCATGGATCCAGTAGGAATTTGAAAAGGTTCAAATACATAGGTACGTATAATACTTGCTGCAACTAATGCAAATAAAATAGTATCTCCCCATTCTTTATAAGTAGAACGCTGTCCCGTTTTATCTTTACTGAAAAATCCAAAAATAAATGCGATTACATGACCAATAACAGGAACGGTTAAAAACAAAACAATATGATCACCGATTCGTCTTTCTTCAACATCTTTAGGATTGGCCCAATTTGTTAGCGAAACAACTTCTCTATCTTTCAATTTTGACATCAATAGGTAAGGGAAGAAAATACCTTGTAATGTGTCTTGCCAAGAATATTTACCAAACTTTCGAATATAGCTTACATTCACTACTGCCCACATCCATAGATGAATACCAGGAAAAATCATCAACAATGACCACCATGGTTTATTGATTCCAATTTTAAATGCAACATAATAATTATAACCGGGAATTAATGCTTCCCAAGACTTACGACCAGCTTTCTCAAAACTAGTCCACCACATCGCTAAATATGGGTGAACAAATAAAAACAAATAAAAATATAGAACGTTCATATACAATAAGTTAAATAATTAAACTTCTGATAACATGTCTGAAATTGTAAAAATTCCTTTTTTATTAACAATCCATTCAGCAGATAAAACAGCACCAAGGGCAAATCCTCTTCTGTTATGTGCTTGGTGAGTAATAGAAATAGTATCAATTGGGGAAGAGTATGCTACAGTATGGGTACCTGGAACATCTGGAATACGATGAGCAACAACACCTAACTGTCCATTCGCCGTATGTGGTTCTTCACCTTCAGCACATACCCAAGAATAATAGGATTGATTATTTTCGATGATATCATTTGCTAATGAAATAGCAGTACCACTTGGTGCATCAATTTTTTGAGTATGATGTATCTCATCAATTGATGGTTTATATTCAGAATAAGAACTTAATAGCTCTGCTAATTTTCGATTTAACTCAAAAAATAAATTAACACCAACGCTAAAATTACTTGCGTATAACAAACTACCATTTAATTTTGAAACCATATCTTCAACTTCTGATAATTGTTCATTCCAACCCGTCGTACCAACAACAATAGGTTTATTATTTCCTAATGTCATTTCAATATGCTCTAACGCTAGATCTGGTTTAGTAAATTCAATTATAACATCAATAGAATCAATATCTTTAACAGTTAATGGAAATATACTATTAGACTTAAATAAGATTTCATGTCCACGTTCTAATGCAATTTCTTCGATTGCTCTTCCCATTTTCCCATAACCAACCAATCCAATCTTCATAGCTCTAATATTATAAGTGTAGTTCGTAATTTTTTTTCGATCTAAATATAATGTTTTCTGCTCGATTTATCTTTTATAAAAATCGAAAAAATCATATAATAAGTTAGATTTTTTAAATGAAAAATACCTATTTAATATCAACAGTTAATTGAACACCTGCTGTTTGAAAATAGTAAGTTGGCTGAAAACGCATCGAAATAGAAGGACTTATGTCGAAATGTAAAAAATGTGCATCGACGGATGCTTCTATGACTTGAATTAAATAAACTCCTCCAAATAATAACCCAAACATGGTACGTTTTCTCACAGCACTCTCATGTAATGTAATCAAATCCGACTGTGTATAATTAGACCATTTAAGATTCAATACTTTTCCAAGATCTCGGTTGTTATATTCTGTTCTTATTTCTTTTTCTTCCTGAATAGAATTCACAAATAAATTACCTGTTAAAGCTAATGAAGCATAAATAATTGGAACTTTCCAGTAAGCACCATATCTACCTTTAGGACTATAATATTGATTATATATTTGTCCTGCACCAGGAATTACAACAGACCAAAATGCAGCTTTTTGAGGTGAATGAGAATATAATTTTAATGAATCTTCAACATTTTTTTGACCAAAAACGTTTAAACTACAAAAAAAGACAATGAAAAAAAATTTTTTCATTTATTCAATATTTCAATAATACGATTTAAATCAACTTCAGAATTGAATTGTATGGTGATTTTTCCCGAACCATTATTAGTCTTTTTTATCTCAACACGAGTAGATGTTTTGTCAGAAAATGAACCGCAAAAATCTCGCTGAGTATCGTTTAATGGTTTTATTATGTTTAAAGGCTTAACAACTTGTGGTTTTGAAGTTGAAATACCATCACGAATTATCAACTCAAGTTCACGTACTGAAAGTTGCTCGTTTAAAACATGCTCATGAAGAACAAGTTGTAATTCTTCCTCTCCAGCAGATACTAAAGCACGAGCGTGACCCATGGAAATTTTTCCATCACGCACTGACTTTTGAATTTCAGCAGGCAATTTTAATAAACGTAAATGATTGGTAATACTAGAGCGACTCTTTGCAATTTTTTGACTCATTTGTTCTTGTGTCAACGCACATTCTTCAATCAATCTTTGATAAGATAGTGCTACTTCAATAGCATTTAAATCCTCACGTTGAATATTTTCAACCAAGGCCATCTCAAGCATTTCTTGATCGTTAGCTACTCGAATATAAGCAGGGACTTCAGTCAATCCTGCTAATTGCGAAGCTCTAAATCTTCTTTCTCCAGAAATTAATTGATACCTCCCTCTACCTGTACTTCGTACTGTTAATGGTTGAATAATTCCATGTACTTGAATACTAATACTCAATTCTTCTAAGGCTTCTTTTTCAAAATTAGTTCGTGGATTAAAAGGATTTGCTTCTATATCTTTTATAGATACAAAAGATATAGAACCAACAACTTTAGATTCATCTATAGAAGATTTTTG
>CANCJF010000078.1 GCA_947378245.1 Bacteroidota bacterium | reverse complement strand
AAAATAACACGGCTTTTGAACATGATTATAAAAGAAAGAGTGCCTCTTTAAAAGAGAACACTCTTACAAGCTAGTTCATGACTGCTTTGAAAAACAAAGTTAAAAAAAATGAATTATATTTGGATACCAACACAGAATCTTATATGGTTTAATATTACCCCTATACACTAAGCAAAGCGCCTTAACTCCCTCCAAAAACAAAATTCTACCTAAATTTCTTAATGATAAATCCACCAAACCTATACGCATCAATCTATAATCTTTCAATCTGTCAATCTATCAATCTATCAATCTGTATTCTTTCAATCTGTAAACAGTAATTTTATAATCTGCAATCTATTCCCTATATTTAACCTCTGAATTAAAACGATTTACAAAAAATGCGAATCCTCATCACTGGTTCAAATGGACTTCTAGGACAAAAAATTGTCAAAATTTTATCAAAACGCGGAACTGAATTTTTAGCAACATCAAATGGAAATAACAGAAATCAAGACTGTTCTTCTGAGTTGTATCGCGAAATGGATATTACAAATCAACCACAAATTGCGGAAGTGTTTAACGAATACAAACCGACACATATCATTCATACTGCTGCACTTACAAATGTAGATTATTGTGAATTAAATCCTGATGAATGCAAAGAAGTAAATGTGATCGCAACTCAAAAATTGTGGGAGGAAGCCCAAAAAATAAATGCACATTTTCAATTACTTTCAACTGATTTTATCTTTGATGGACTTACAGGTAATTACAAAGAAACGGACGAACCTTCTGCAGTAAGTATCTACGGTCAGTCAAAAGTTGATGCAGAACAAATTTTAATCAATTCCGAAAATAAAAATTGGTCAATAGCACGTACGATCATTGTGTACGGTACAGCAAATAACCTTTCGAGAACTAACATTGTACTTTGGTCAATTGATGCTCTAACAAAGGGAGACCCAATGAAAATCATTGACGATCAATTTAGAATGCCAACATGGGCTGACGACCTAGCTTGGGGGTGTATCGAAATATGTCGAAGAAATAAAACAGGAATTTTTCATTTATGTGGACCAGAATTAATGGCAGTAAACGAAATCGTTTTCAGAATTGCCAAACATCTTGGTAAATCAACGGAAAATGTAAAAATCATTTCATCATCTACCTTAAATCAACCTGCTAAACGTCCACCAAGAACAGGATTTGACCTTACCAAGTCAAGAACGGAATTGGGGTATAATCCAAAAACAATCGAAGAAACTATAACTATTTTAACAAATAATTAATTTCAAAAATGAAAAACCTTTGGGCTAGAAAATCAATTATTGATTTACAAAATGAAGCAAATGATCATGGTTTAGCAAAGACACTTGGTGCAAGAGCATTAGTTCTACTCGGTATTGGTGCTATCATTGGTGCTGGATTGTTTTCAATCACAGGTTCTGCTGCGGCCAATAATGCCGGACCTGCTGTTTCTATTTCCTTCATCATTGCTGCCGTTGCTTGTGCATTCGCTGGTTTGTGTTATGCTGAATTTGCATCTATGATTCCAGTTGCTGGTAGTGCTTACACATATTCGTATGCAACAATGGGAGAGTTCATAGCATGGATTATAGGATGGGATTTAGTCCTCGAATATGCAGTTGGTGCTGCAACAGTAGCAATTAGTTGGTCAAGATATCTGGCTAAGTTTGTGGAATATTATAATATTCATTTACCACCACAATTGACACTATCTCCATGGGAAACAATGACTTTAGCAGATGGTTCAGTGGTGAGTGGTTTACTTAATTTACCTGCTGTTTTTATTGTGGTTGCAATGTCCCTACTACTTATCAGAGGAACAAAAGAATCTGCAATGGTAAATGGGGTTATTGTTGCCTTAAAAGTAGTAGTGGTATTGATTTTTATTGCATTAGGTTGGGGTTACATCAATACAGATAATTATACGCCTTTTATCCCAGAAAATACAGGTGCTTTTGGTCATTTCGGATGGTCGGGAATCGTTCGTGCTGCGGGTGTGATTTTCTTTGCATACATCGGTTTTGATGCGGTTTCTACTGCAGCACAAGAAGCTAAAAATCCAAAAAGAGATATGCCGATTGGTATTTTAGTTTCCCTAGTAATTTGTACGGTACTATACATTCTTTTTGCACACGTAATGACTGGTGTTGCAAATTATACAGAATACCAAGGAGCTGACGGAATTGCTCCTGTTGCGGTTGCTATCGAACATATGGGCTCACTCAATGCTGCTGGTAAATTTGTTCTTGCTTATCCATGGCTTAATAAAGCTATTATCTTGGCGATTCTAGCTGGTTATTCTTCGGTAATTATGGTGATGCTTATGGGACAATCTCGTGTGTTCTTCTCAATGTCTAAAGATGGATTACTTCCAAAAGTTTTTTCTGATGTTCATCCAAAATTTGGTACGCCTTCTAAATCAAACTTACTATTCATGGTCTTTGTAAGTCTGTTTGCAGCATTTGTTCCTGCTACAGTTGTGGGAGAAATGACAAGTATTGGTACTCTCCTTGCCTTTGTATTGGTATGTGCTGGCATCATTGTTTTACGTAAAACGCAGCCAGATCTTCCTAGAGCGTTTAAAACTCCGTTAGTTCCATTAATTCCAATATTAGGAATCGTTAGTTGTCTAGCAATGATGTATTCACTTTCTGGTGAAACTTGGTTGAGATTAATTATCTGGCTCGCAATTGGTGTGTTAATTTATTTCAAGTACGGTGCAAAACACAGTAAACTTAAAAAAGCAAACCAAGAAAAAAACAGTTCAAATTAAACACGTCAACTAATTTTGTCAACTCATCAACTTAAAAAAACTCTTGGACTATTAGATGCTACTACCATTGTAGCTGGGTCTATGATTGGTTCAGGAATTTTCATTGTAACTGCCCCAATGGCAAGAGATATAGGCTCAGCTGGTTGGATGATGATGCTTTGGTTTTTGACAGGACTAATTACTGTCTTTGCTGCTTTAAGTTACGGTGAACTTGCAGGAATGATGCCTGAAGCAGGAGGTCAATATGTTTACATTCAAAGAGCTTATGGAAAAACAATTTCTTTCCTTTATGGATGGACTGTTTTTGCTGTGATTCAAACAGGTGTTATTGCAGCTGTAGCAGTTGCATTTGCTAAATATGCAACGGTGTTTTTTCCAAATCTAGCAAATGAAGCTATCAATCTGTTTAATTTATTACATGTTAATTACGGGCAACTTCTAGCAATTGCTTCTTTAATTTTCCTAACCTTTCTTAATGTAGGCGGAGTAAAAAATGGAAAGTATATTCAGCTTATCTTCACCTTTGCTAAATTAATAGCACTTTTCGCACTAATTTTTCTAGGGCTCTGGGTAGGATTAAAAACGGACACACTTAGTAATAATTTCCAAAATGCTTGGGAAGCAACAAAAACTGTAGTCACAGATTCTGGTAAAATTCAAATTACGCAATTGACTGGATTTGCATTAATGGGTGCTTTGGGAGCGACTATAATTAACTCTTTGTTCTCTTCAGATGCATGGAATAACGTGACTTTCATTGCAAGCGAAATTAAAAATCCTAAGAAAAATATCCCAAGAAGTCTATTCCTCGGGACGTTAATTGTGACAATAGTATACTTATTAGCTAATCTTGCTTACCTTGCTTTAATTCCTCTTAAAGGATCTCCAGAAGGAGTAGACGTAGTTTCACAAGGCCTACAATTTGTCACAAATGATCGAGTGGGGGCGGCTGCAGCTGAAATCATAATCGGACCAATGGGCGTTTCAATTATGGCAGTTCTAATTTTAATATCCACGTTTGGATGTAATAACGGACTAATCTTAGCAGGGTCTCGACTATTTTATGCAATGGCTAAAGATGGATTATTTTTCAAAAAAGCAAAAAAAATAAACAAACACGATGTGCCAAGTTATGCTTTATGGATCCAATGTATTTGGGCTTCTGCGCTCTGTCTATCAGGTAAATATGGAGATCTACTTGTCTATAGTACTTTTGCCTCCCTGCTATTTTATATTCTTACAATCTACGGAATCTTTATTTTAAGAAAAAAAGAACCTAATACTGAAAGACCTTACAAAGCTTGGGGCTATCCTTTAGTTCCAATATTGTATATCTTAATAACACTGTTTATTTGTATTGACTTACTAATTTATGATTTTACAAATGCTGGAATGGGATTGCTAATTGTTTTACTTGGCCTTCCTATTTATTACTTGTTTCAATATAAACAAAAACAATCAATCTCTGAATAAAACAGCTAATGAATAATGCAGATTTCTCTAAAAGATCACGGAGAGCTATTTTAATCTTTGTTGTATTATTAATAGTTTTTGCAATTATCCCTCGAATAATTATTTATTATACTCCTGAAAAACCGATACATTTCTCGTGGAAAGAAAAAGAGATAATTATAAATTTTAAACCCGTTGAACAAAAACAATGGAAGTCCAAATTCAACAAAAAAAGCTATAAAATTCCTCCCAAGAAATTTGACCCAAACACATATTCTGTTACAGATTGGATGAATTTAGGGTTGTCTCAAAAACAAGCGGAAGCGGTACTGAAATTCGGTAAATACGGTTTTAAATCGAAGGAAGATCTTAAACGCGTCTTTGTCATTCCCAAAGAATTAATGATGAAAATTATTGATTCTACATTTTATCCAATAAGAATCCCATCAAAGATGGAATTTACTGAAATTAAAAATGAACAGAAAATTAAAATTATTGAATTGAATTCTGCATCGGAGGAAGATTTGATGTCAATCAAAGGGATTGGACCTTTTTTTGCGAAAAACATTTTAAAGCGTAGAGATCAGTTAGGTGGGTATATTAATATCGAACAACTGCTAGAAGTTTGGAAAATGACTCCTGAAAAAATAGAGGAGTTGAAATCGTATATTCAAATAGACCCATTGAATATTAAAAAATTGAATATAAATATGTTAAATGCTGAAGATTTCAAAAAACACCCCTATTTTACATGGAATATCATAAATGCGATTGTAAAATTAAGAAACCAACATGGACCTTTTAAGTCAATTAATGACTTAAAAATTTCCGTAGTATTGACAGATGAATTATTTTTGAAAATAAAACCTTACTTAACACTATGATTGAACAAAAAATTAAATCCGTTATTCGCGATGTACCTAATTTTCCTAAAGAAGGAATTATTTTTAAAGACATTAGCACAATCATGATGAATCCAACTCTTTCTGCTGAAATATTGGATCATTTGGTCGAAATGTACAAAGACAAAGGGTTAACAAAAATTGCAGGAATAGAAAGTAGAGGTTTTTTATTTGGTTATCCCTTAGCAATTCGCTTAGGCCTCCCATTTGTACTTATTCGTAAAAAAGGAAAATTACCATACGAAAAGCTATCTTATAGTTATGAGTTGGAATATGGTAGTGCTACAATCGAAATACACACTGATGCTATTGAGAGTGGAGATAAAGTCTTAATCCACGATGATCTACTTGCTACTGGTGGGTCTGCATCTGCTGCTGCTGAATTAATTCAACAATGTGGAGGAACAGTGGAGGCCTTTAATTTTTTAGTTTCACTAGATTTTTTAAATGGAACAGATAAATTGAAAAACTACACAAATAATATTAGTAAATTAGCATCATATTAATTTATTTAGTAAAACATCAACTAGATTTTGTAAATTTCTGATTTAAATTAATTTGATTTTTTGAGAAAGACAAAAAATTAAATGCCGCAGTTTACTTTAGTAAATGAGGAGAGAAAGCATTGCTTTCGAAGACCAAACGGTAGTGCAGGGAAATTTTGAAGTCGAACGAAGAAAAAACAATTAAGATAAATCATAATACTTTTTATAATGGACTTTGAAATGAATGAAAACCAACTAATGATCGCCCAAATGGTGCGCGACTTCGCTGAAAAAGAAATCCGTCCTCACTTTATGGAATGGGATGAATCTCAAGAATTTCCTGTTCATGTTTTTAAGAAATTAGGAGAACTTGGTTTGATGGGGGTGTTTATCCCAGAAGAATACGGAGGTTCTGGTTTTAGTTACTTTGAATATATTACTGTTGTTTCTGAAATCGCAAAAGTATGTGGGTCAATCGGCTTATCTGTAGCTGCTCATAATTCATTATGTACTGGACATATTTATTACCATGGTTCTGAGGAACAAAAGAAAAAATACCTTCCTAAATTAGCTTCAGCTGAATGGATAGGTGCATGGGGTTTAACAGAAACAGGTACAGGATCAGATGCTGGAGGTATGAACACAACTGCTGTGTTAGATGGTGACTATTGGGTGTTAAATGGTTCTAAAAACTTTATCACACATGGTAAATCAGGTGATGTTGCTGTTGTAATTGCTCGAACTGGTGAAAAAGGTGCTTCAAATGGTACTTCAGCATTCATAGTTGAGAAAGGCACTCCTGGTTTTAGCGCAGGTAAAAAAGAAAATAAAATGGGAATGCGTGCCTCAGAAACATGTGAACTTATTTTTAATGATTGCCGTATTCCAAAAGAAAATTTAATTGGAGTAGTTGGTGAAGGTTTTAAACAAGCAATGCAAATCTTGGATGGTGGTAGAATTTCTATTGGTGCACTTTCTTTAGGTATTGCGAAAGGTGCATATGAAGCTGCGCTTAAATACTCAAAAGAAAGAGAACAATTCGGTCAACCAATTTCTAAATTCCAATCAATCGCTTTCAAATTAGCAGATATGGCTACAGAAATTGAAGCAGCTGAATTACTTTTATATCAAGCAGCTTATTTGAAAAATAATAAGAAAAAAATGACCAAAGAATCAGCAATTGCTAAATACTACGCATCAGAGGTTGCTGTTAGAACAGCCAATGAAGCGGTACAAATATTTGGTGGTTACGGATACACAAAAGACTTTCCAGTCGAGAAATTTTATAGAGACGCTAAACTGTGTACAATCGGTGAAGGAACATCAGAAATACAAAAATTAGTAATTTCTAGAGAAATTTTAAAATAATACTTGCAAGTTCAATATTTAATACTAAATTTGTACCCTATTTCAGAATTTAATAAACAAAGATATGTTAATAATCCCAGTTAAAGAAGGCGAAAACATCGAAAGAGCGCTTAAAAAGTACAAGAAGAAATTCGACAAAACTAAAGTAATGCTTGAGTTAAGAACACGTAAAGAGTTCGTTAAGCCTTCTGTGATTAACAGACAGAGCAATATCAAGGCTGCATACAAAACTAGAATGCAATCATTAGAAATGTAAAACTTTTTTTAAAATTTTACGTTAAGGGAGTCTATGACTCCCTTTTTTGTTTTGCAACAATTTGAAAACTACCTCACTTCTGAAAAACGATTTTCAGAACACACTGTGATATCGTATAAAAATGACATCAAACAATTTTTGGAATTTTCTGGAATTTCGAATAAAGAAGGTTTAAAAGAAGTGAGTCATCAACTTATTCGTGGGTGGATTGTGAATTTGATTGATAATGAAATTAGCAATCGATCTGTGAATAGAAAACTATCTACTTTAAGAACCTTGTATCGTTGGCTTCAGAAGCAAGGTGTGGTTGATCATAATCCCTTGGTTAAAATTAAAGGCCCTAAATCAGAGAAGAGATTACCAACCTTTATGAAGGAATCGGAATTAGACGAAAATAAATTAGATCAACTTTTTTTAGACGATTTTGACGGTGTAAGAGATCAGTTAATGATTGAATTTTTTTATCAAACTGGGATTCGATTGAGTGAATTAATAGCATTAAAAGAGAATGACGTCACTCATAATACTATAAAAGTACTTGGTAAAAGAAACAAGGAGCGTATTATACCTATTACAGAAGATTTAAATAATAAAATCAAAAAATTTCAACGACTTAAATCAGCAAGTAATATAAATTCAGAATGTTTTTTTACACTAATTAATGGTAAAAATCTTTATTCAAAACTTGTTTACAGAAAAATAAATTATTACCTTGGTCTTGTATCGAGTATGGAAAAGAAGAGTCCACACGTTCTACGTCACACATTTGCGACGCATATGTTGAACAATGGAGCAGGACTTGAAACGTTGAAAGATATACTAGGCCACGCCAATTTATCAGCAACACAAGTTTATACACATAGCTCTTTTACACAGTTAAACAATATTTATTCACAGGCTCACCCACGTGGGCATAAAAAGTAAAGCCATGGAAGTTAAAGTACACGCAGTTCACTTTTCAGTAGACAAAAAATTGGTGGATTACATTGAAGAAAAAGTGGGGAAATTAAATTTATTTAATGATCATATCGTTTCTGGTGAAGTTTTTCTTCGTTTAGAAAACACTACAGATGTAGATAATAAAATAGGAGAAGTGAAAGTTCATCTCCCAGGCAAAGAGCTTTTTGCAAAAAAACAAGCAAAATCTTTCGAAGAAGCAATAGATTTAGCTGTTGAAGCTGTTAGAAAACAAGTTTTAAAAGAAAAAGAAAAGGCTTTATAAAATAAAATTTTACAAGTTAAATACTTGAATTATAGGAGAAAAAGTAATTCTCCTATAATTTTTTCAAAAAAAAAAAGTTAAAATGTTTGGCGAGACAAAAATCCTTTATATATTTGCACACCCAAACGGGAAAACACAAACGTTCTTTTAAAATTTAATTACCATATTCAATGTGCCGGTGTAGCTCAGTTGGCTAGAGCAGCTGATTTGTAATCAGCAGGTCGGGGGTTCGAGTCCCTCCACCGGCTCCATTTTTGGGGGTATCGCATAGTGGCTATTGCAGCAGACTGTAAATCTGTCACCTCACGGTATCGTTGGTTCGAGTCCATCTACCCCCACAACACATTGAAAATTTAGTATAAGCGGGAGTAGCTCAGTTGGTAGAGCGTCAGCCTTCCAAGCTGAGGGTCGCGAGTTCGAATCTCGTCTCCCGCTCATTTTTTAAAAGATTGCCGGTGTAGCTCAGGGGTAGAGCGCTTCCTTGGTAAGGAAGAGGTCACGAGTTCAATTCTCGTCATTGGCTCATGCAGAGATTCATCCAAATATTGGGTGAAATTTTGTATATTTGTAAATTGGCAATTAATTAATAACTAAAAAGTAACAAAAACAATGGCTAAAGAAAATTTTAACCGTTCGAAACCACACGTTAACATCGGGACTATTGGTCACGTTGACCACGGTAAAACAACATTAACTGCTGCAATCTCTAGCGTATTAGCGTCTAAAGGTCTTGCTGCAGTACGTGATTTCTCTTCTATCGACAACGCTCCAGAAGAAAAAGAACGTGGTATTACTATCAACACTTCTCACATTGAGTACGAAACATTAAACCGTCACTATGCTCACGTTGACTGTCCAGGTCACGCGGATTACGTGAAAAACATGGTTACTGGTGCTGCTCAAATGGACGGTGCTATCCTTGTAGTTGCTGCTACTGATGGACCAATGCCACAAACACGTGAGCACATCCTTTTAGGTCGCCAAGTAGGTGTTCCAAGAATGGTTGTTTTCATGAACAAAGTGGACATGGTTGATGATGCTGAGTTACTTGAGTTAGTTGAAATGGAAATCCGTGAATTGTTATCTTTCTACAAATATGATGGTGACAATACTCCAGTTATCCAAGGATCTGCTTTAGGTGCATTAAATGGTGAGGCTGCTTGGGTTGCTAAAGTTGATGAATTAATGGATGCTGTTGATACTTATATCGAACTTCCTCCACGTGATGTTGATAAACCATTCTTGATGCCAGTTGAAGACGTATTTACGATTACAGGTCGTGGTACTGTAGCAACAGGAAGAATCGAAGCTGGTGTTATCAATACAGGTGATGCAGTTGATATCTTAGGTATGGGTGATGTTAAATTATCTTCTACTTGTACAGGGGTTGAGATGTTCCGTAAAATCTTAGATAGAGGTGAAGCTGGTGACAACGTAGGTCTTTTATTACGTGGTATTGAGAAATCTCAAATCAAACGTGGTATGGTTATCGCTAAACCAGGTACAGTTAAACCTCATACAGATTTCAAAGCTGAAATTTATGTATTGAAAAAAGAAGAAGGAGGACGTCACACTCCATTCCATGATAAATACCGTCCACAATTCTACTTCCGTACTACGGATGTAACAGGTGAGATTTTCTTAACTGACGGACGTGACATGGTTATGCCAGGTGATAACGTTTCAATCAACGTGAAATTAATCGTTCCTGTAGCTATGGACAAAGGTTTACGTTTCGCTATCCGTGAAGGTGGTAGAACTGTAGGTGCTGGTCAAGTTACTGAGATTATCGCTTAATCACTCGATTAAAAATAATATTATTAAGGGGGACATGTTCCCCCTTTTTACACACGGGTGTAGCTCAGCTGGTAGAGTAGTGGTCTCCAAAACCATTGGTCGTGGGTTCGAACCCTACCGCCCGTGCAAATAAATACTTTGAAAAGTGTCAAAATTTAAAACATACATCGACGAAACGGTTAACGAAATGGTTCATAACGTTTCTTGGCCAACTTGGAAAGAATTGCAAAACAATACGATTATCGTTGTTATTGCAACATTAATCTTCGCTGTATTAATCTTTGTGATGGATTTCGTTTTCGGAATTTCAGGAGAAGAAAAATCTGCTTGGAAAGGATTATTAGGTTTCATTTACCAAATGTTTAATTAATCGTTATGAGTGAGATTAAAAAGAAGTGGTATGTTGTTCGTGCTGTAAGTGGGAAAGAGAAAAAGGTGAAGGAATACTTAGAACTTGAAATCTCTAGACTTAAATTAACTGACTTCGTAGAACAAGTATTAATTCCTACTGAAAAAGTTTTCCAAATTAGAAATGGAAAAAAAATAAGTAAAGAAAAGAATTACCTCCCTGGATATGTACTAATAGAAGCTTCACTTGTTGGAGAAGTTGAACACGTTATTAAAGGAATTCCAAATGTAATAGGTTTTTTAGGAACTGAAAAAGGTGGAGACCCTGTTCCGATGAGACTTTCTGAAGTAAATCGTATCTTAGGAAAAGTTGATGAATTATTAGAAACTGAGGAAGAAATGAAAATTCCTTTCGTTATTGGAGAACCTGTTAAAGTTATCGACGGTCCTTTTAATAACTTCTCTGGTACAATAGATGAAATCAACGAAGATAAGAAAAAACTTAAAGTAATGGTTAAGATTTTTGGCCGTAAAAACTTACTTGAGTTAAGCTACATGCAAGTAGAAAAAGAAATATAATTTTGTATTAACCCGTAGGAGTGAACCAATTGTCTAAAGCTTCCCTTTTGACGTTCACGTTGACTACATAATTTAAATATAATGGCTAAAGAAGTAGCAGCATTGATCAAATTACAGATCAAAGGTGGTGCAGCCAATCCAGCTCCTCCAGTTGGTCCCGCACTTGGTGCAAAAGGGGTTAACATTATGGAATTCTGCAAGCAATACAACGCTAGAACGCAGGATAAGCCAGGAAAGGTTTTACCATGTGTTATCACTGTTTATAGTGATAAATCTTTTGATTTTGTTATCAAAACGCCTCCAACAGCGATTCAAATCATGGAAACTGTTAAACTTAAGAAAGGTTCGGCTATGCCTAACAAGACTAAAGTTGGTTCTATGACTTGGGATCAAGTTAAAACAATCGCAGAAGACAAAATGCCTGACCTTAACTGTTTTACAGTTGATGCAGCAATGTCTATGGTTGCTGGAACGGCAAGAAGTATGGGTGTAACTGTTAAAGGTGGTGATGCACCTAAAACTAAATAGTGTTAAACATGGGAAGAATTTCTAAAAAAAGAAAAGAAGTTTTAGCTAAAGTTGATTTAGTTAAATCTTATACCTTAGTTGAAGCATGTGATTTAGTTAAGGTAATTACAACTACAAAGTTCGACGCTTCTGTAGATATCAGTGTAAGATTAGGTGTAGATCCTAGAAAAGCTAATCAAATGGTTCGTGGAACTGTTGCTTTACCTCACGGAACTGGTAAGGATGTTAAAGTACTTGTACTTTGTACTCCTGACAAAGAAGCTGAAGCTAAAGCGGCTGGTGCTGATCACGTTGGTTTAGATGATTACATTGAAAAAATCAAAGGTGGATGGACAGACATCGACGTTATTATCACTATGCCTTCTGTTATGGGAAAAGTTGGTGCTTTAGGTAGAATTTTAGGTCCTAGATCTTTAATGCCTAATCCAAAAACTGGAACTGTAACTATGGAAGTTGGTAAAGCTGTTGAAGAAGTGAAAGCTGGTAAAATTGACTTTAAAGTTGATAAGTATGGTAATATTCACGCAGGAATTGGTAAAGCTAGCTTTACTGGTGACAAATTACGTGATAATGCTGCTGAACTTGTTTCTGCTTTAAACAAATTAAAACCATCTGCAGCAAAAGGTACTTACATTAAAAGTTTGTACATTTCTTCAACTATGAGTCCTAGTATTCAAATTGATGCTAAATCTGTGTTAGCTTAAAAACTTAGTAATTATGACAAAAGAAGAAAAAGCTAAATACATAGACGATCTGACTGCAGAATTAACACAAGCTGGTGTATTCTATTTGGCAGATACTTCTGAACTTTCTGTTGAAGTTATTAACAACTTACGTAGAAAATGTTTCCAATCTGGTGTAACTTTAAAAGTTGTGAAAAACACATTACTTTATAAAGCTATGGAAAGAGTGGAAGGTATTGACTACGGACAACTGTCTGAAGTACTTGCTGGACCTACATCAATTATGTTTGCAGAAGTAGGTAATGTACCTGCTAAAATAATCCAAGAATTCCGTAAGAAAAATGCTAAACCTATTCTTAAAGGTGCATTTGTTGGTGAGGCTATCTTCATTGGAGATAACCAACTTGAAACACTTGCTAACATTAAGTCTAAAGATGAGCTTCTTGGTGAAATCGTTGGATTACTTCAAAGTCCTGCTAAAAATGTTATCTCGGCTCTTAAAGGTCAAGGAGGCAAAATTGCAGGTATCTTGAAAACGCTAGAAGAAAGAGCGTAATTAATTAAATAAATTGTTAAAAATTTTAAACTAAAATAAAATGGCTGATTTAAAACAAATCGCGGAAACGCTAGTAAACCTTACAGTAAAAGAAGTTAATGAACTTGCTACAATTTTAAAAGATGAGTACGGAATCGAGCCTGCTGCTGCTGCTGCAGTAATGGTTGCTGGAGGTGCTGCTGGTGCTGGTGAAGCTGCTGAAGAGAAAACTGAATTCGATGTTATCTTGAAAGCTGGTGGTGCTAACAAACTTGCTGTAGTTAAATTAGTGAAAGAATTAACTGGTAACGGTTTGAAAGAATCTAAAGATTTAGTAGATGCTGCTCCTTCAACTTTGAAAGAAGGTATCTCTAAAGACGAAGCTGAAGCACTTAAAAACGCTCTTGTAGAAGCGGGTGCTGAAGTTGAGATTAAATAATTTCAACTATAAAATACATAGGAAAGGCACTGCTGTATAGCTGTGCCTATTCCTATTTTTAAATGTGTGTAAATAAGAGTCCAATTTTCAATTAATTGTTTTAGCCTTGGCAACACCAACCAATAAATCGACAAGAATAAATTTTGCTTCTAGCAAAAACCCAATTGAATATCCTGATTTTCTTGATATTCAATTAAAATCCTTCCAAGAGTTTTTCCAATTGGAAACTACTCCAGAAAACAGAAATAGTGAAGGTCTTTTTAAAGTATTTTCTGAAAACTTTCCTATTACGGATACAAGAAATCAATTTGTTTTGGAATTCTTGGATTATTTCATTGATCCACCAAGATATACAATTGAAGAATGTATTGATAGAGGTTTAACTTACAGTGTTCCACTGAAAGCTAAATTGAAGTTATATTGTACAGACCCTGAACACGAAGATTTTGAAACAATCGTTCAAGATGTTTATTTAGGTACAATTCCTTATATGACTCCGAAAGGATCATT
>CANCJF010000077.1 GCA_947378245.1 Bacteroidota bacterium | reverse complement strand
AAAAACCGAGCGAAAAACAAAGTAAACATGAAGCAGGTCACAAAAAGAATCCTCCTAAAAAACAGAAAAAAGAAGTCTTACTGATGGAAGAATACGAAGAAATGAAACATGATTTAGAGTCGCAAGGGTACGTAGTGACAACAGACAGTGCAAACTACATTTATTTAGATAACTCAGTAAAAATGAAGTTTAATTGATTATGACAATCATGTATTTAAAAAACATCTCACTTTCCGTCTTGTTGTTTTTTCTTTATTTACTTGGATTTTTACTCCTGTTTTTTGTATTCTTTCCGATGCTCTATTTTTTTAAAATTGATGAATATGAACAAGAGATGTAATTTCCCTTTTTAGGAAATAATACGTTTTTGAACCTGTTTATTAGATTGTTTTTTATTTTAATTATTTGTTTTTCAATCGTTTGATAAGTTTGGCATAGTTTGTGAATTTAAATTCAAATAATATTGAATTAAATGATGAATATGAAAAATAATGTGCTGTTTTTGGAAAATAATTCTATTCTATCTGAAGGGTTGATTTCGTTGATTAAAAATGAAAAGTCGATTGAGTTGACTGTCATTTCGAAAGAAGAACTTTTATTATTATCCAAAGAGAATTTAAAAAAGTTTACAACATTCGTTTTTGGGATTGATTTTCAGTGTAAAGAAAGTAAGTCGGTTTTAAAACAAATCAAATCTGCTGGAATGATTAAGATGTTGTATTCAACTAACTTTTCTAATTTATGTTTTCAAAGCGTTGTAAAACATAAAATAAATGGGTATATTACGTTGAATGATTCTTTTAAAGATTTTTTATCTGGAATTCAATTATTACAAACACAAGAAACGTTTTATTCAAAAGATGTGTTGCAACAGCTCAGTTTGCTAAGTGCAATTCCAACGTCAAATTTACGTAGTATCGTTAAATCTCATTTTAAAATATCCAAACGAGAACTCGAAATTGTAAGATATATCCACAAGGGATTTCAATCCAAACAAATTGGTGTAGCTCTTGGGATTAGTGATCGAACAGTTGGAAAACATAGAGAGAATATTATGAAAAAGTGCAATGTTTCGAATGTAACTGAATTATTATATTTTATTCATAAAAATGATATAGCCGTATAATTCTCTTATTTAATAGTGATATTGCTTCTTGTAGGATTGAGAGTATGAACATTAAAATTTGAAAATCATGGAAAATTTACATTACACACGAATTGAAAAAGAGCAAGTTCCAATGTTATCTTTTAACAAAGATCTGGAACTAGATCAACATGATGATATTATTCAACGACTTGAAAAAGCTACGCTATTAGGTAATATTCATCATTCCAAAGTTGTTATTTATTTTCAAGACGATGAAGGTCATAAGAAAGTTGAAACAACTATTTGGGCAACAGGAACAAAATTCATTTGCTTAAAAGGAGGTATGTGGATTCCTATTTCCAGCATATTAGACGTAGAATACGTAAGTTAATAACAACAAAAAATACTTAGTAAAAGAGTGTCCGAAAAGTCGAGACACTCTTTTTTATTTGTTCGAGTCTCTTCCGAAGAATTAGTAACTCATGCTCTGCTCGTTTTAACATTTGTGATTGCTTTTATGCTTTAATAAATTATTCATGATACGCTTGTGTATCTAAATAAAAAATCAATGAAAAAAACATTTTTAATTATTTCGGCTGTAGTTTTAACTACGCTTGTTGCTTGTAAAAAAGAAACGACAACAAATACTACTTCAGGTACAAATTCTGCTACTGTTAATTATGGTACCTATTCTGGGGGGGATTTTACAATTAAAACTGTTGGGATTACGTACAAAAAGGATGGGTCAATAGACCAAAACACCCCAAAACAAGAATCCACAATGGTAATTCCGAAGTGGGTAAAATCAACATCCCTAAATCTACCTACGACATTGTGCACGAGCACTACAATTGTATCCACCTAGGCAAAATCGCTGCCAAAGGAAAAGGTGAGATTGACATGTACTTTGTAGAGAAGTAGTACGTGTTTGCGAATTAGTAAGGTGAAGTTCTAAACTTTTTGGTTCTTAGTTGGAGTTTAGGAGGTAGTCGTAGAGGGAATATTAATTTTGAAAATTTATCCTAAGAACGTAAAAATTTTACGTTGTTTGGTAATTATTTTTACAAAAAAAATTGATTTAACGACTTATTTTGAATGGAATGAGCTTGTGGAATTAATTATACGAGCATTAATATTTTGGATTAATAATAAGTAGATTTGTTATAAATATTTTAAATATGAATTTTATAGATTTATTTGCAGGTGCAGGAGGATTATCAGAAGGATTTATTAAAGCTGGATTTGCTCCTATAGCTCACGTAGAAATGAATAAATATGTATTTTATCTCTCAATATATAACTTGATTTAATGATTTTAATTGTCAAGTCTTTCAATATTATTTAAACTAATTCGAATTAATTACTTGCAAAACATGAAAATTATTGTAACCTGTGCAATTATTGAAAATAAAAATAGTGTCTTAGTTGTCCAAAGAAGTGAAAACATGAAATTACCCTTAAAATGGGAGTTTCCAGGAGGTAAGATCGAAAAATTAGAGACAGCATCAGAATGTATAAAAAGAGAAATAAGAGAAGAATTGAATATTGAAATTGAATTAATTAAAATGCTAACACCAACAAGTTATGATTATCAAGATGTTTCTATTGAGTTGATTCCATTTGTTGCAAAGCAAGTTAGTGGTAGTGTCAAATTGATTGAACATGCTGATTTTAAACATCTTGATAAATCTGAATTACTAAGCCTAGATTGGGCAGAAGCAGATGTTGCTATTGTAAAAGAGTATTTAACACTATGAAGGAAGGGATTTACGAAGAATTAGTTACACAATTGGTTTCTCAAAAGCTTGAGAATATTGATAAAAATGTTTTTTATATCAACAAATCTCAAATTGATAAAGAGGAAGCTTCTTCAATTTTGTCAATGCATTTGGCACAAACCATTAAAAAAGCAATGAACTTTGTCAAGGGTGAAAATCAAATTGAATTACAAATTGAAATTGCCAATAAAATTATTTCATTTTTGAAAGATCAACTAAAAAAAGAAGAGTTTGATAACGATTTAATTGAAATTGAGGGTGAAATATTAAAAGCTGTATTTACTAAAGTAGACGCACATTTCTCAGATATTAATTTGCACTTAAAGGAAATAACACCTTACACAAGACTAACACATAGTGAATTGTTTACAGGAGGCAATGTTGGACTTTCTCTTGAAAGTGAGTTAAAAAAAGAGATTCTTTCTTCAGATAAAATAGACCTTTTGGTTTCATTTATAAAATTTAAAGGAATAATAATTCTTGAGAAAGCATTAAAAGAATTTACTAGAAAAGGAGGTCATCTAAGAGTAATTACAACCACTTATATGGGGGCATCAGATTACAAAGCAATTCAGTTGCTCTCTAAAATGGAAAACACACAGGTTAAAATATCTTACAACTCTGGTAATGAGAGGCTTCATGCTAAAGCTTATTTGTTTAAAAGAAATACTGGATTTGATACAGGTTATATTGGCTCATCAAATTTTTCTCGGTCAGCTCTAACAGATGGTTTAGAATGGAATATCAAAATAACTACTAAAGAAGTGAGCCATATCATCGATAAGTTTCAAAAAACATTTGACACTTATTGGCAAAGTGAAGAATTTGAATTGTTTGATGATGATATTCATAAAGAAAAACTTATTCAGTCTTTAAATCAGGGTAAATCAGGAAAATTTACAGATTTAAATCTTTCGTTTTTTGAAATTAAACCATTTCCATTTCAATTGGAAATATTAGAAAAGTTAGAAGTAGAGAGATCGGTACATTTAAGATGTAAAAACCTATTAGTAGCGGCAACAGGAACAGGTAAAACTGTCATATCTGCTTTTGATTATAAAAGATTTAAAACAACTAATAGTTCTTCTAAACTTCTTTTCTTAGCACATAGAAAAGAAATATTATTACAATCACTAACAACTTTTAGGGGCATATTAAGAGATAATAATTTTGGGGAATTATGGGTAGATGGATTTGAACCTGATAATTATCAGTATGTGTTTGCATCAGTTCAAACCATTAATAATCGGTTAAACGACTTTAGTTTTTCACCCGAATTTTTCGATTATGTTATTATTGATGAATGTCATCACATGACAGCAAATAGTTATCGTAGTATACTGGATTATTTCAAACCTAAAATATTACTTGGATTAACAGCAACGCCAGAGAGAATGGATGGAGGTGATATTCAAGAAGACTTTCACAATAGAATTGCTGCGGAAATTAGATTGCCAGAAGCATTAAATAGGAAATTACTTTGTCCATTTCAATATTTTGGTATATCAGATAGTGTGGACCTTTCTAATGTAGGCTGGGAAAGAGGGCGTTATATAGCTAGTGAACTATCTTCTGTCTACACTACGAATGATCGAAGAGTCAGAGAAATTATTGATTCTTTAGATAAGTATACAAAAGATTTAAATGATGTTCGCGCAATTTGTTTTTGTGTAACGATTGAACATGCCAAATATATGGCTGAAAAATTTAGCTTAGCGGGACTAAAAGCTGATTACCTAACAAGTGCAAATAATCAAAACAGAGACAAGGTCAGAAATCAATTATCTTCAAAGCAAATCAATTATCTTTTTGTTGTTGATATTTTTAATGAAGGTGTCGATATACCTGAAATTGACACAGTACTTTTTTTAAGACCTACAGAAAGTTTGACCATATTTCTACAACAGCTTGGTAGAGGATTGAGACTGGCTGAAAACAAAGACTGCCTTACTGTATTAGATTTTGTCGGAAACTCAAGGCCCGAATACAATTTTGAAAATAAATTTCGCGCTCTAATTGGTAAAACCGCGACAACTGTAAAAAAGGAAATAGAAGATGATTTTCCTCACTTACCACTTGGTTGCTCGATTATTTTAGAAAAAAAGGCTAAACATACTATTCTAGAAAACATTAGTAAGTCAACCTCACTAAACAGAAATCAATTGATTCAAAAAATTCAAAATTTCCAACATCAAACAACGTTGGAATTAAATTTAAAAAATTTCGTGAGTTTTTACAACATACCACTACAAACTATTTATAAGCGCGGAGGCTGGAAAAGATTGTGTAATGACGCTGGCAAGTTGAATTATTTTGATTCAATTAATGAAAATGAAATAGTTAAGGCGATTTCTAATAAATGGTTCTCATGTAGTTCTATTAGTTATTTCCAATTTATATTAACTCTTGCAAAAAATAAATTCAATATTTCAATATCAGAGTTCAATGAACAGGAGCAGCAAATGCTTTTAATGTTACATTATGATATTTGGCAAACTGCTCGTGGTTTTGATTCACTCGAATCAAGTATCAAAAAAATTGGGGAAAATGAAATAATGGTTTCAGAAATTATTGAAGTTCTTGATATTCTGATTGATATGATTGATTTTAAAGAAATAGAATTAAATCTACCATATAGTCAACCACTAAAAATTCATGCTAGATATACAAGAGATCAAATTTTAGTTGCATTTAGATTAAGTACATTTGAAAAGAAATCACCAAGTCGTGAAGGTATAGCTGAAAATTCAGAGTTAAAAACTGAGCTACTATTTATAAATCTAATTAAGTCAGAAGAGAATTTTTCACCAACTACAATGTATGACGATTATGCCATAAACGAAACTTTATTTCATTGGCAAAGTCAAAATTCTGCTGGACCCAATACCCCAAAAGGTCTTTCGTACATAACACATGAAAATGATAAAAAGAAAATTCTACTTTTTGTTAGAGAAAAAAATAAAGATGAGTATGGAAATACAATGGGTTATGTTTTTGTAGGAGAGGGCTTAATGAAAGATTATTCTGGTGAAAAACCAATGAATATTAAATGGGAATTGAATGAGCCGATACCTCATTATTTGTGGAAAGACGCAGCAAAATTGAGAGTTGGTTAATTTAATTTTTAAATAAATTAAATCAAATTTATTCATAGTTTACAATATTTATATATTATCCATTTAATGGTTAATTCAACGCTAACGAATTTAATGCGAAATAAAATATAGTTTTTATATTTCACTCCACTTTAAAATCATAAATTCCAAATTTTTTTTGAGTTTACCATTAATGGTTGTTGCGCCTTTTAAGGTGTTTAGTATCAATTCAAGATCGGGTTTACTTAGATTGCCAATAATTGCTTCAGGTCGTTTTTGTAATTTTTCTTTAATGTCTGAAGAATCTCTTGCTATAATTTAGAACAGTCAACGTAAGATTTTTTATCTAGGTATTCTCTACCAATTGCATCTAATTCTACTTGGAGAGCTTGTTGTTCGATGCTCCAATTCCCTCACATGTGGTGACAGTTTTGTATTACTTTGTATTCCAATTTGCCAACTCTTTTTCCAAAAAAGTGGTAAGCACCTCTTTACTTGGTAATTCGAGCATGTATTTAGAAACAAACAATTTTTCATCCATGCCACTTAATGCGTATTCTACCAATTTCTTCCCTTTTTTGGTGCACATCAAGATACCAATCGGTGGGTTGTCGTCTTCGCGTTTTACTTCTTCTCGGTAATACGAAACGTAGGTGTTCAGTTGCGATAAATGCTCGTGTTTAAACTCGTCCAATTTCAATTCTACTATCACATGGCATTTTAATACACGGTGGTAAAATACCAAATCAATGAAATAATATTCTTCGTCAATCAAAATACGTTTTTGTCGCGCTTCAAAACAAAAACCATTACCTAACTCCAAGATAAATGCTTGTATGTGTTCGATTAAGGCTTTTTTTAAATCACTTTCTTCTACGATGTCTTTGGCGTTTAATCCTAAAAATTCAAAGGCATACACGGATTTGATAACATCTACTGGCACTACGTTTTCACTTTGTAATTGCGTTAGTTCACTTAATTTTTCAGGTTGTTTACTTAACGCAGAACGTTCAAAATATAGCGTATTGATTTGTCTTCTTAATTCCCTAACACTCCATGTGCCTTTGATGCATTCCATTTCGTAGAAAAGACGTTGGAGAGGGTCTTTTATAGGGAATAATTCAACAAGATGAGAAAATGATAAGTTTGTAATTAATTTCTGAGGGGGTATTTCTAATCTTTTTTCAGCAGTTTTTATAACTACGGTTTCTTGATTTTCCAATTCTGCAGACACCGACTGCAGAATTGGAAAATTTGAGCTATGTTGTAGTTGTTCTAATTGTGCTGACAATGTCTGCACAATTTGAGGGTATAGCAAATAAAATTGTCTAAATAGATTTAAATTCCTAAATGAAAGGCTTTTAGAGTTTAATCCACTAACTAAGTTAGGAATTAATTTGTCTCCATATTTCGCACGGTCTTCGCCGTTTTGTTCAAATTCAACGATATAATAACCTATTAGCCAATTACGTAATGTCAAAGACATATTTACAGCCTTAACTGCGTTCTGTTGAAAAACGGTATGTGTTTGTTGAATGGTATTTAAAAGTAAATCGAAATTCATTGGTTTAGATAAGCCATTGTTGTTCTCCATCTTGATGTGTTAAAAGTAACAGAATTTTTGAAAATGGCAAGGGTTGGGCGATGAGATGATCCAGATATTAGTGTCAATTTCACTAAAATTAATTCCAACAAAAAACCCAACAATACAATGTATCATTGGGTTTATCTGTGCCCCGAATGAGAAAGTGTTCGAACAATATCCATGAAGATATCAATTCTATTTTAAATTTTTGAAAGAATGAGAAACAGTGTGAGAATATCCTCTTTAATGATTATTTTTCATTCTTTTCTTAGCCAAGAAATCGATGTGTAATCAATCACGAAGATGTTCCGGCAGATCAAACTGTGATATGAAAGAATCAATTCCGTGAGATAATGGATCCAGTTCAATAAGTTTAAGGTTTGCCCATTTTAACCATTCTTGAGTTTTAAGGGATTCATGATTGCATTCTTCAATTTTAGCAACGAATCGTTTCAAATTTTCTGCTTTTATCCATTTTTGAGAAGCGGTAATTAATACATCATGTTTTTTCAACTCCCATTCTTGAAGTGCTTTAAGTTTTAGTTCCATTTCACGTTTTCTATCAGCTTCTTTTTGGGCTATTCTACTTTGTTCTCTTTGTTCTTTAATTTCAATTGATCGAATTTCAAAAAAGGCAATAATTCGCGGTAACTGATTTTCTAATAAAGTTCCTTTATCTGCCCATTCTTTATCAATATAATAATCATATTTAATAGATAATTTATCATTTGGAACATTTTCAGTAGTGGGCCACCTTTCATTCAATACATCTTGACGTGTATGCTTTTCACGAAAACGGATACCAAACTTTTCTCCATTTACAATCAATTTGGTTCCATCATGATCTATTATTATTTTGTGTCCTCTTCGTTCAGCCATTTTAATAAACGTATCCATTATTAATAAAGCTATGGGTACATTATGTTTTTGAACGCTTATTGACAATAGGTGTCTATCTGTCTGAATACATTCAGGTAAATTTCTCCAACTTGTTTTTTTCTTTTTTGAATCTAAATTAATTTTAGCTTCTTTTACCAAAGGATGTGGTTTAGAGAGTGTTTTTGGTACTGGTAACAAGTTACTACATGCTTGTTCAATTTCTTTCAATGTTCGTGCAACTTTAGTCAGATGATGCTCTTCATCATTAGCTTCATATTCTCTAATTGTAATTTTTATATTGGTCCAGTTTTTAGAATTTCCAAGCTTTTCTTTCTCTACTTTCTTTCCAAATTGTACTTTTTGCCAATATCCCATTTTAGGAAGTGGTATATCATATTTCTTACAAATCTTACGTAATCCATTATCAGATAAACCAAATTCTTTTGCAAGCTGAAGTAATGGTTTCAACCATACGAGATCATATAATTCTTTTCGGGAAAGCTGTTGTTCCATAATTGATTAATTTATTTCGAATAATAACGCAGTAAAAAGAGTATTATTAAAATTAAATTATTATTTCATACATACAAAAATCAAGACATGCTGTTTATGGTAAAAGTATTTGACATAAAGTGAAAAATATAACAGTTGACAACAGATGTCACCCTGTTAGTCATAATCTAACTGACACAAATTTACCTTTGAAAAAAATTATTAGTTGTGCAAAATGTCATACTCCGATGACAGGCTATTTAGTCAGGAAAAAGAAATTGTACTATTACAAGCGCATAATAAATGGATGTAGTAATATGAAAAGTGCCAAATCAGCCCATTAATTATTCAGAGCAATCCTGTCCTTTTATGAATTAAGCCGAGATTATATTGAATTGATCAAAGAAGGGTTGACCCAACATTTGGTCATGACCCTATGTTTACCCTAAAATTAAAAAACCCTTGTAAGTATTTATTTTACAAGGGTTTATGGTTTAATGAAGTGACCCCGTTTGGATTCGAACCAAAGACCTACTGCTTAGAAGGCAGTTGCTCTATCCAGCTGAGCTACGGGGCCAGTATTTACTACTGTTCTTAATATGTCAAAGTTTCCTTTTCTGTTGCAAAGATAGTAATCAAACTTAAATATGCAAGGGTGCTTGAGAGAAAATCCTGTAAGTATTATGTTTATTGGGGTTTTAGAAGGTTGTTTGGTTTAGTTCAGGCTTTAGGAAAGAGTGTTTATTGTATCAAAACATCACAGAACAGATTGTTTCTTCAGTAATTATCTATGACCATATAAAACAATACCAATAGCCTTTTTTGTCCCTTAAAATTGAGAAATACATTACTCAGGATGCAAATAGTGTGCACATGAAAAACTTCTGTGATGCAATAAAAATAAGGGTTTATGGCAACAATGAGTTTAATTTTAGATAAAAGAAGAAGCAAATCAGATGGAACTTACCCATTGGTGTTCCGAATTAGGGTGGAAAAACAGTATAAAGACATTCCATCAGGGTATTCAGTCAAAGCGAATAGGTTCAATGAGAAGACAAATAAAATCATCAATGATGCAGTAGCAAATGCACAGCTGGATGAACTACGTAACATCTACTACCAACGCTTAAAATCATACGCATTGGAAAATGTTGGGTGTGAAAACTTGGAGGAGTTAAAGGTTTATATGTTAAATAAACAATCCAATGTAGTAACCTTGGGAAGTCTGTGGAGAAATGAAATAGACACCTTGGAGAGTACAGGAAGGCATGGGAATGCACGTGTGCATAAAATAGGGTTATCAGTTGTGGCTAAAGAAGTGAATATTGAAGTGCCAATCACTAAGTTTACCCACAGAGATTTGATAACGTTAGAAACAAAGATGCTTCAAAGAGGAGTGAAGCCAAATAGTATTAGTGTTTACATGCGGTCAATAAGGACAATATGTAACCTTGCAATTAATAGAGATTATGCTACGGTGTCTTGGTATCCCTTCCGGAAATTTAAGATTAAGAGGCAGAAAACAGTTCCAAGAGTTATGACGATGCAAGAAATTAAAAACTATTTCAGTTTGGAATTGCCCTCAACCAGCACTTACTATCATAGTTGGTTGGTAGGTAAACTTATATTCATGCTAAGAGGTATCAACATTGTTGATTTGCTAAACCTAAAACCCAGTAATATAGTGACTGGAAGAATTATTTACAAGCGTTTTAAGACAGGTAAAATGTATAGTATTAAGATTTCTCCTGAAATTCAAGAAATACTTAATCAATTCACGCCAAACAATACGTTATTAGGATTGTTAAAGGATGAAGATTTAATTGGAGAAAGAATGATACATGCAAGACTCCAAAAGCAAAAGGTAATTAATAGCCATTTGAAGAAGGTTGGTGCGCTTATTGGATGTGTAGAGCCAATAACCACATATGTCTTCCGTTACAGTTACGCAAACGCATCTAAGCAGTTAGGTTATAGCAAGGATATGATTGCAGAGGCGTTGGGTCATGAGTACGGAAATGGGGTTACCGGGATTTACCTTGAGCTTTTTGATTTAGAGCTAATTGACAAGATGAATGAAGTGGTTATAAGAAGTGTTTTAAGTTGAGTTTTATTGGGTAGTGCGTAATTGTCTACCCAATAATATAATACATTGATTTATTTTACCGCAAGGCGCGGTGTTTTTACAGTTGGTAATATTGAGTTTAACTATCTGTTTTTGAGTGGTTTTAAATTGATTTATTTCATTTAAATATTATTTTTATGCTCTTATATTAATGTAAAAATAAATTATATCATTTATTTTGATAGTGTATTTTGTTTCTTTTTGTTTTTTACCAAATTCAATGGGTTAAAATCAATTACTTTCCTACTACTCACTTTTTCTCCACTAACATTTTTTGTAGTTTTTTGAAAATTAATGTATTGAGTAAAATATTTTTCTGCTATATTGAATTTGATGTTTACTTGGTCAGGAACCATCAATGGTTTTTTATTTATTAAATCCTTGTAAAAATTTGTTATTTCAGTATCAGTATAAATTTTCCCTTGTTTAAAGTATGCATTAATTTCACTTTTTTTAGGACTATCAATTGGATTTCCATTGGCTTTTTCTAAGGAATATTCTAAACTTTCCTCTAGCCGTGTTATATCAATTTTATTATGTTTTTCCAATGTATTAAGGATTGAGATTAGTGTAAACCCTGAATCAATTACCTTTATTATAAATTTCAAAATTGACTTTTTTTCACTATCTGTTTCTATTACATGCCTGGCATGAACGCCAATTTTATTTAAGCCTTTTAAGCTTTGTAGAAATGATTTAATATTTGTTTTATTATCTTCTTTGATTGGCTTAATTAATTGGTCTGTTGTGAAATCATTTTTAATTGTAACATTATATCCTTTATCTTCAAAGGCTTTTTTTAGATTCATATCTGAATTATACAAGGTAGTTTTTACCCGCATATCCTCTAAATACGCATCAATATTTAAATGCGAGATTGAAAATTTATAATTGTTATCATCTTGATGTATTTCTTTGACAAAGTTAAATCCATTAAATCCTGAATTTTCAATAAATTTTCTCCTCATAACAGTAGCTTTTTTTAACAATTCTTTATTCCGCTTGTAATGTTTTTCAAGACATTCAAGTGCATTAATTTCATCTTTTGCTGCTTCAATTAATAAATCAAGGGAAGGGTAAACCTTATCTTCTTCTTTTATGTCTTGAAACTTTGTTGTAATATAAACTGAATGTAATTTAGTTCTACACCTTCCTATTATTTGAAACATTGTTAGCTCAGAAAGCCTTGTTGATTCTTTTTCAGGTTCTGATATAATTATTAAAATAAAATCTTCTTCTATATCAAATCCATTAAAAAATGCTGAGGTAATGAAATTTATTCTACGTGGAAGTTTCTTGTTGAGGATAACTTCTTTGTAATCTTTTATTTTAGCATCATTTTTTTGATTTTTCCCACAATGTATAGCAATTTCATTAGCGTGAATTTTTGTGCGTTTTTTTAAGTTGTCTGCCATTGCCAAACACATGGTTACACTATTGTATGCTACTAAAATTTTTTGATCAGGATAACTACTGTATTGATTCTTTATCAATTCAAATGCAAATTCTTTAGGGATTATACAATTGTATAATTGTATATCTACAGGTTTTTTATGCTTTGGATATTTAATTGTTGTAAGAGGTGAATCATTTAAAGAAGCTAAATCAGGATCAGAAAAGTTCAATAATGTTGCAGATATGACTGCCCTATTCTCAAGAGGAAATGTTTTGTATACCTCTATACAATCTTCCATTTTATTCCTAAATACACTATCTTTTTGAATAGAATCTATTTCATCCAACAATAAAAAATACTTGCTTATCTCTACTCTTTGCTTCATGAAATCTACAAGTTTTCTTAAGCTGTCCGCAACAACAGTGATTTTTTTATTGAGATACGTGGTATCTTTAAGATAGTCATCAAGTTCAACTTCTAATTTTGTATGATTTGTTCTGTTAACTGAACCAAAGAAAAATACACTTGGGTCATCATTCGCCTTCTCACTTGCGGTAAATCTGAGTGGTTGAACAATAATAGAATTTCTATTGGATTTTAATTCTAAAGTTGTTGCTCCAATACCAGTTTCATTTTTGTTTATTCTACCATAAGGTAGGCATTGGAATGCATCAGATAGTTTTGTGCCATATTTAACAATAACATCATGACCACCTTGACTATTGCTTTTAACTGATGATACAATTCCTGTTCCTCTTTTTATATACCCAGGATAATCTGATTCTTTCATTTTTTGTAATTCAAGTTGAGTAACAAAAATAGTGGTACGGATTTATCCAGTTGTTATTCCGAATGGAAATGTTTTGAACATCATTGAAATATATTTATCAAAAACAAGGAAATATATTTACTATCACTATACTTGAATCATAAGCAGTAAAAGAACATACTTTCCTCCTAAAGCTTTCCTTTTTTCTGTTACTTTAGGAAGAGGTTTGGGCTAGCTGAACAGATGAGGTAGGGGCTTAATGGTTAATTAATTCTTATTCTTACATTCCGTTTCAGCCACTTTTGTATTGAAACCAAGGAAAACATTGACAAAGCAATTACAATCCAATAGAAGGCATCCTTGAGTGTGTTGTTAATCAACAATAGTACCATCTTGAATTTAAATTCAAAGAAGTCATTGGAGAAGATTCCTTTCCATGAGTTTTCTATATTGTATAAGTCAATTGGGAGTTCAATATCATTTCCGAAAAATGTGGTTGAAGACCTCAGTTTATTGAATGTTTCAGGGTATCCAATATTGTTGATGCTAATCACATTGTATGAAAGATTCAGGTCATAGAACATTTCTTTGATGTCTGCTAATTGAAATAGTTGTAACAAAGACACTACAAGAAAGCCCATAAGTACGCATGTAAGTAATGCTTGGAGAGTTGATTTTTTTAGATAGAATGTTTTTGGTTGGAATGGTCTACTATCATCACTTTCTCCTAAAGTGCCAGTATTTGAATCTTTGGGTTGTATGGAAATCCTTTTAATAAGTTTAGTAATGAAGAATTGAAATACCGCGAACAACAATATGAAAAACAATCCATAATAAACATATTCAAGACTTGAGCTATATTTTTTTAGAGGTTCATACTCTTTAAACCTTACCTCATCAATATGCTTTATACTATTGCGTAACACAGCCTTGTTTGTGTCATTCAGGTATCTTGTTTCTGCATCTTTTAATAGTTTGTAATCAATTTTGAATTCCTTTTGATACTTTGCGTTAAGGCTGTTGTATAAATCATCATATGACTGATTATTCCACTCTCCATTTAATAACTTCAAAAGAATTGGATTGTCTGTAAATTTTGTTG
>CANCJF010000076.1 GCA_947378245.1 Bacteroidota bacterium | reverse complement strand
GTTTTGACTGGGTTATAATTAGGTTGAAAATAATTAAATAATCAATTTATATAATAAACTATTTCTCGATTAATAATAAATTTTACGTTGTACTTTAGTTACGTATTTAGCTAAACGTATCACTTGTTTAGTATAACCAAATTCGTTGTCATACCATGCATACAACACAACATTTTCTTGATCTGGAGATACTATAGTTGCTTTTGAGTCATAAACTGAACAACAAGTGTTACCAATGATATCTGATGATACTAACTCTGGATCGAAAGAATAATATATTTGATTTACTAAATCTCCATTTAAAGCTGCGTCTTTTAATAAAGCATTTACTTCTTCTATAGTCGTTTTCTTCTCAACGTTCAAGTTTAAAATTGCTAGTGAACCATTTGGAGTTGGTACACGTACTGCATTTGCTGTTAATTTATCTTTCAGGCCTGGGATAACTTTTGTTACTGCAGCACCAGCACCTGTTGATGTGATAACCATATTGATTGCTGCAGAGCGTCCTCTACGAGAACTTTTGTGCATATTATCCAATAAGTTTTGGTCGTTTGTATAAGCGTGAACGGTTTCAATATGCCCCTTAACAACACCTAGTTTTTCATGAACAACTTTCAATACTGGTGAAATTGCATTGGTAGTACAAGAAGCTGCAGAGAAAATATTTTCATTTTCTAAATCTAAATCACCTTGATTTATACCATAAACTACATTTGGAATTTCTTTACCAGGTGCAGTTAATAATACTTTAGACGCTCCTTTTGATTGCAAGTGTCTTGATAAAGCTGTTCTATCTGTAAATACACCAGTATTGTCAATAATCAATGCATTGTCAATTCCATATGCAGTATAGTCTATATCTTCAGGATTTGAAGCATCTATCATTTGAACAACTTGACCATTGATAATCAAAGCTCTTCTTTCTAAATCTGGTTCAACTGTACCTTTGAATGCACCATGTACAGAATCTGTTCTTAATAATGAAGCTCTTTTGATAATGTCTTTGTCTGAAGCGCCTCTAGTTACAATCGCACGTAAACGTAATTGTTGACCTTTACCAGCTTGTTTTATTAATTCACGAGCTGCTAAACGACCTATACGGCCAAAACCATACAAAACAACATCTCTTGGCTCTAAACCTCCAGCAGAAACTACATCATATCCAGCTAATTTATTTTCTAAAAATGCTCTTTTAGAAGAAAAATTTTCTTGTTCTGCAATCCACTCTGTTGCTAATTTACCAATATCTAATTTAGATGGAGCTAAATTCATCTCGTAAATTTCTGTTGCTAATTCAGAAGTTGTAAAAACGTCTACAGGTTTCTCTACTACATTTTTTGAATAATCATGTAGATTTAAAATTTCAGATACTGTTCTATCTAATAAATGATTTCTATATAAAACTAACTCGATTCCTTTATCATAAAGCAATTCACCAGTTTTACTAGCTAATACCACAGCAGCACGTTCTTTTTGAACATGTGCATTTAATTCTTTTTCGTAACCTACAGCAGATTCCATGTGTTAAAATTGAAAATTAATATATAAACAAAAAACGGCTGAACTTCTAAAAGTTGCAGCCGTAAATACTATCCTAAATAAGATTTTAATAATTTATTGCGAGATGTATGACGTAATCTACGAATCGCTTTTTCCTTGATTTGTCGTACGCGTTCTCTAGTTAAATTGAACTTAGCACCGATTTCTTCTAATGTTAATCCATGATTCATTCCAATTCCAAAAAACAAACGAATGATTTCTCTTTCTTTATCTGTTAACGTACTTAAGGAACGTTCAATCTCTTTTTGTAAAGATTCAGCCATCAATGCATGATCTGCTTTTGGTGAATCTGCGTTTGCCATCACATCCATCAAAGTACCTCCATCTTCCGATGTGGAAAGAGGTGCATCCATAGATACATGTCGACCAGAAACATTTAAACTTTCCTTAATTTTATCTTCAGGAACTTCCAATGCCTCAGCCAATTCTTCAGCAGATGGTTGTCTCTCAAATTCTTGTTCTAATTTAGAAAATGCTTTATTGATTTTATTCAATGAACCAACTTGGTTTAATGGTAAACGAACAATACGTGCTTGTTCAGCCAATGCTTGTAAAATTGATTGTCTAATCCACCAAACAGCATAGGAGATAAATTTAAATCCACGTGTTTCATCAAATTTTTGAGCTGCTTTAATCAAACCTAAGTTCCCCTCATTGATTAAATCAGGAAGTGTTAAGCCTTGATTTTGATACTGTTTAGCTACTGAAACAACGAAACGTAAATTGGCACGTGTTAATTTTTCTAAAGATTTTTGATCTCCTTGTTTTATCTTACGAGCTAATTCTACCTCCTCTTCAGCAGTGATTAATTCTTCTTTACCAATATCTTGTAAATATTTGTCTAAAGATTGACTTTCGCGATTTGTAATCGACTTGGTAATTTTAAGTTGTCTCATGTTTACTAACCTTCTTTTTTAGAATGAACCCGAAAAATTGAGTGCAAAGGTACAACGAAAAAACTAGCAATTCCAAATTTAATTTTGCAAAATTTAAATTAATTCAAAGGAACTGTTAACCTTTTGTGAACGTTTACACATATATACTAACGTAGGACTTCTATTTTAGTTGCATAATAAATTCATCTAATCTATAATCGATTGGTGAACAACACCTTCTCGAACAATTTCTTTTGGTGACCCAATATTAAATAAAGCATCACCTTTATTCACAATAGGAGCTTCATTTACACAAAATACATATCCTTCAATAGTTGACTTCACTTTTCTCTCTATTTTCCCGAAAGGATCAGTAATTAAACCAAGAACTGTGCCTTCACTTACTCGTGAACCATTTTTTATTACAGGTAAAAACATTCCAGAATGACTTGCTCTTAACCATTTAGTAGCTTTTATCATAACTGATTGATGATCATTCTTATCTAATTTAAAAGAACGTAATTCCAATGTATGCATCATTCGTTTAATCCCTTCTATCCCTTCATGGATGATAAATTCATCGATTGAATTTGTCTTACCACCTTCAAAAAGTAAAATATGTTTTCCTCTACGATGCATGGCTTCACGTATCGTTTTGGATATGTGTGAAGAATGGATGATAAATGGTGGATTGAAAATTTTTGCTAAACGTACACTTTCATCGTCTCTAAATACACATCTGATTTGTGGGAAGTTACTTCGTTGAGCTGCTCCCGTGTGAAAATCTAAGATGTAATCTGTATGTGGAGCTATTTCTTTCATAAAGTGATAAGCAAACTGACTTGCTAATGACCCACTTTTTGATCCTGGAAAACAACGATTTAAATCGCGTCCGTCAGGTAATTCTCTTGAAACATTTAGAAAACCAAAAATGTTGAAAATAGGAATACAAATAACTGTTCCTTTAGTTGGTTTATGCCAACCCTTATGAATCATACGACGTATGATTTCCATCCCATTGATTTCATCACCATGCATTCCTGCCATTAATAACAATACAGGACCTTCCTCGATACCACGACTAACGATAACAGGTACTTGAATAGGTGTACTCGTATGTAAACGAGCAACATCTAAATTTAACTCTTCCGATTTCCCAGGTAAAATATCTCTTCCAAGAATGACGATTTTTCTCACGTGATCGAATTATTTAGTAGAATTTTTTTCTAAGAACTGAATAATCTTACCTGCAATATTTTCTCCAGTTGTTTTTTCTATTCCTTCAAGTCCTGGTGATGAATTTACCTCAAGTACCAAAGGACCTCTTTCAGATTGTAACATATCAACCCCAGCAATACCTAATCCTACCGCTCTTGCTGCTCGTATTGCTACATCTCGTTCTTCTTCTGTTAATTCTATAATTCTAGAAGAACCTCCACGATGTAAATTAGATCGAAACTCACCTTCTTTACCCTGTCTCTTCATCGCACCAACAACTTCTCCATCTACTACAAATGCTCTAATATCAGCTCCTTTTGCTTCTCTAATAAATTCTTGGACGATTACACGTGCTTTTAATCCATTGAATGCTTCCAATACAGATTGTGCAGCGTTTTGATTTTCTGCTAAAACAACACCCAATCCTTGGGTTCCTTCTAATAATTTCAAAACGACTGGCACTCCCCCAGCTGATTCTACAACATGTTCAACGTTTCGTGAATAATTTGTAAATACAGTTTTTGGTAAACCTATTCCCTCTTTAGATAGCACTTGTAAACATCTTAATTTATCACGTGAATGAACAATTCCACGCGAACTGACAGCAGAAAAAACATCCATCATTTCAAACTGACGTATAACAGCCGTTCCATAAAACGTTACCGACGCTCCAATACGAGGAATCACTGCATCATAACCTTCTAAATATTTATCTAAATAAAAAATAGATGGGCCTTTTTGTTCTATTTCTAAGTTACATTTTAAGTGGTCGATCACGTGTGCTTCGTGTCCTCTTTCCACTGCTGCTTCAACCAAACGTCTTGTAGAGTATAGATTGGTATTACGAGATAAAATGGCAATTTTCATACGATTGATATATTTTTCACTTTTTATTTAAGGATATTTTCTTGTGTTTGTAAGAAACATTAGTCATACTTGTATCAATAACAAAATAATTACTCGTTAATTTTCGTCCAAGTAAAATAGGATTTCTTAAGCCATTTCTTCGAGTTAACGAAAAATCTGTCATGTATTCTTTATCAAACAAAACAACTGGCAATTGTATAAAAAAACGTTCTTGTTCATCTCCAGTTGAGCTCTTTACTTTTTTCTTTCGAAAAGTGTTAAAAAAGAATTTTTTACCAGAAAAATTTACATTGTTTTCATCTAAAAAAATTACTGATAAAATTTGACCTTCATCTGTTTGTACTAATTCAATCGAACTACAATGTATCGAACTAGAATAAGCTCCACTGTCAATTTTAACTGGGATATTTTGAATAGATAAAAAAGGGATATCAATTTTATCTTTTCTTCCAATGACTGTTTTACTCATGATATATGTTTTGACCGATTTCAAATATTTCGTGATACATTGCTTTACATTCTGTATCACGCTCCGCTGCTTTCTTCATATGATTTTCTCCCCCACGTTCATCTCCTGCAAAATAAAGAGATTGACCAAGAAAAAATTCATATCGTTTATTAGTAGGCTCTTTTGAATATAATTCTGTAAATATTTTTACTGCATCAACATATTTTTCATTTTGAAAATAGATTGATCCAAGTTGTTCTTTTGTTTCATTTGAAGGTTTTAGTTTAACTGATTTTTTTGCACAAAATTCAGATAATTGCGGTTCAAAATATGCGTCTCCATATTCTCCTGAATAAATTAAACATAATGTATGATAAACCTCCATTTGATTTGGGTCTAGTCTTTTTGCATTTTTTAAGTCCTGAATCGCTTTATGAATATCGTTGTTTAGTAAATTATATTCTGCACGGTTAATATAAAAAATATAGGAATCACTAGGCGCTATTTCGTAACCTTTTTGTGAGTAAAAACTTGCTGAATCTGAAATGTTTAAATTTTGAAATGCGATTGACATATTCCTAAAAATGGTTGCTTGTAAGGATTCGCTTATTTCCAAATTTAATGCTCTTCTAAACTCTAATAATGCAGGTTTATATTCGTTTTTAGTTAAATATTTTGTTCCTGCTTTAAATAACAATTCTGCTTTCGGATCGCTTATTTCTCGACAAGAGACAAAAATCAAACAAAGAAAAATTTTACAAATTGAAAAAATACGCATAATAATCAAGGGAATTTTGGAAACTGTTGGAAGTTTGGTTGTCTTTTCTCTAAAAATGCATGTTTACCTTCTTGAGCTTCTTCCATCAAATAATACATTAAAGTTGCATCACCAGCAAATTCCATCAATCCACGTTGACCATCCAACTCAGCATTTAAACCACGCTTAATCATACGTATTGCCATTGGACTTCTTGATAATATTGTTTTACACCATTTCACAGTTGTATCTTCTAATTCCTCGAATGGAACAACTTTATTGACCATTCCCATTTTTTCAGCTTCATCCGCAGTATATTGCTCGCATAAAAACCAAATTTCACGCGCTTTTTTCTGACCAACGTGACGCGCTAAATAGCTTGAGCCAAATCCGGCATCAAAACTACCAACTTTAGGTCCTGTCTGACCAAAACGTGCATTATCGGAAGCAATAGTTAAATCACATACTACGTGTAGAACGTGACCTCCCCCAATAGCATAACCATTTACCATTGCTATAACTGGTTTAGGAATTGAACGTATTAATTTATGTAAATCCAATACATTCAAACGCGGTACACCATCCGTCCCAATATATCCTCCAACACCTTTTACATTTTGATCGCCTCCAGAACAAAATGCTTTATCTCCTTCACCTGTAAGAACAATCACACCGATATCTTGTCGCTCTTGCGCAATATTCATAGCATCAATCATCTCTAAATTCGTTTCTGGCCTAAAAGCATTATAAACCTTAGGTCGGTTGATTGTTATTTTAGCGATTCCATCTAAAAATTCAAAACGGATATCTGTATAATCTTTAATTTTCTTCCAAGGATACTTACTCATTTTTATTTTTCTTTTAAGTTTATAATTTTCGACTCTAGTTATTGTGAAACAAAAGTATATCGAATCATTCCATCTTGTTGAGCTGGTGCAGTATTTGAATAATTAAATCTCGAACTATTAGCATATTTTTTGGCTTGTTCAATCATACAAGGACTCGCTGAGTTACTAGCACTGGAAACATATTTAGCATCAATTACCTTACCTGATTGATCTACTTTTATTTTTATGGTTACAAGTCCTGAAGTGCGATCTCCACAAGTATAACCAGGATTTTTAATATTGTTTGGGTCGTTTTGATGTGGATTTCGATTTATTAATGACCAATCTACCATTACATTTCCTTTAAATACTTTATCAGGTTCAGTAGAGGGTTTGGTTAGTTTTTGAATATTTTTAGAATCAGATTTTTGTTTTAGTTGATTGTTTTTTTCGTCAATTATTTTTTTTCTTTTCTCTGCTTCACCAGTCTCACTGAAAAATTGTTTCTCCAACTCTTTTATAGATTGTTCGATTTCTTTATCTGAACGGGTAACCTCTTTTACACTTTGAGCAGATGGTTTAGTTTCACTCCATTCTTTTGTAGATTTTTCTCGCTTATCGTTTTGATCTCTTATAATATTTTTTACAGAACTTGTACTGCTTGTTAAAATCTCAATATTTTCAGGTTTTAGCTCGATCATAACTTCATTTTTATCGATCATGTCTTTGCTAAACCATCGGTCAATAAAATATGATTTTTCAAAAGATGAAATTTGTAAATACATAAAAATACCAATATACAACATGAAAACTGCAAGTATACCAAATTTATAGCGGTCAATTAAATTCAAAAAATTATTCATTTTCTGCTGCTTGACTAATTAATTTATGTTCTAATAAGTGATAATAATAAATTTTATCACCTTTACTTAATACCAATAAATCATTTGAAACAACTCTTATTTGATCATATGCTAAAGTAATTAACTGATCACCTGATAAAGAATATAAACCATAATTAGCTCCATTATAAACCAAATAGAAATTTTCTGCTATCAATTTAACGCTTGTGAAAATGGTTGGGATAATCCACTTAGCCTTTTCATTTATTACACCTTGAAGACCTTTTACATCAACAACTGCTAAACCATAATGAAAACTAGATGCGAAATCGAATAAAGGTAGTATAGTGATACTTTTATCTTCAATGTTCATATACCCCCATTGTTTACCTTTATTAAATGCAATGATTTTAGAAACTTCTCCTAAACCTGCATATTCAGGATTCAAAATATATTTACCATTTTTATCAATTATTGCATATTTCCCCTTAATACGCACTTTTGCATAATGATCATGATATCCACAAACTTGTAAATAATTTGGTAAAGCATCATACATTGGTTTTATAACTTTTATACCAGATTCATTGAGATATCCGAGTTTGTTGTTATAAATAACAATAGCTCTGCCATTCTGGAGTGCAGAAATATTTTCATAAATTGGTTTTACTATAATTTTATTATTTAAAGTTTTAATTCCAAATAGGATACTATCTCTAAAAACTAATAATGAGTCCGAATAGTAAAATACTTCCTTGTGTTTTGGCTCTACGATATAACGACCTAATGTATCTATAAATGCTTGTTTTGAATTAACTATAACTTTAGCTCTACCTTTGTTGAAAGGGAAAACATCAGTAAATTGTTCACTTATAACTTTTCGACCATGAATATCATAAAACGCATATAAAGAATCTTTACTACCATAAATTAATCCTTCAGAAAATTGTCCTAAATCAATAAATTCTAATGGTAATAAAAATTTTCCAGAACGGTTAATTACACCAGATTTACCACCTATTTCAACTATTGCACGACCAGATACAAAATCAGTAGCAAAATCGAATTGAAACGGAATAACAACATTATTTAGCTTATCAACGTAACCATATTGTCCATTTTTCATCGCTAGGGATAGACCCTCATTAAATAAACTTAATGATTCGTATTGTGGTGAATATATTTCGATACCTTTATGATTCATAAAACCATATAAATTACCTCGTTTAAAAGGAAACAAAAATAATTTAATTAAATCCATATCACGACGTAATTCATCTTTAAAAGGATAGTCAGGAAAATCTTTTTTGAACTTTTTTATTCTTTCATCAGTATATTCATGCATATATACTTTATACAATTTTTTCCAAGCAATACTTACATTATAATAGGTTGGGAAATGTGCAATATAATTTGAAAATGCTTCAACTGTATTTGATTTTGTTTCATTTTCAAAAACATTGTCTTGAGCTTCTGTAATGTATTTACTTGTTGGATTGTTTTGAATGAAATTTACGTAATCTAAGGTTCTACCAGAATTAGTTTGTTCTGCAAAATATGTAAGTTCGAAACGATCTTTAATTGTTTGTGAAAATTCAAAGTTTGCAATGTTTTTTATTATGGAATCGTAAAAATAACTTTTGTTAATCCACAATGCTTTTGCTAATAAAATAGAGTCTCTTTTGTGAATTGCATCAGTGTTTTTAGAATACCAAGGAAATTTATCTGTAAATGCTTCATATCCTATTTGAGTGTTTTCTAGTTCAACCTTTTCATAATAAAAAGAAACAATTTTTGTTCTTAAATTTAAAATTGATTCATAAATAACTCCATATTTTGAAAATTTTAAAGAATCTTTTGAAGTTTGATTAAAATAATTTTGTTCAGCTAAAACTATGTATCTGTATGCTGAATCAATGTTATGAAAAGGATTGTCATTCCTGTAATAGATTGTTGCCAAACCAAATGATGCAGGGACCATATGTTTTTTTAATTCTAATTCAAAACATTTTTTCGCATCAAAATAGTTAAGTTCTTTCAAACTTGTAAATGCACGATCTATCTTTCCTGCATTAGCCGAAATAGAAAGCATAAAAGCCAAGAATACTATAATTAATCTGTTTTGCATAGAATAAAAAAAGTATATTCTAATGAAGAATATACTGATTTAACATGTTACAATAATACAAAAAAAAAGCCCTCGTAGAGGGCTTTTTTATTAACAATTCGAACATCTTATTTGATATGTTTCCCGTATCTAGATTTGAATTTATCTATACGACCCGCAGTATCTACAAATTTAACAACTCCTGTAAAGAAAGGATGAGATTTGTGAGAGATATCTAATTTTACTAATGGGTATTCGTTACCGTCTTCCCATTTAATATTTTCAGTCGAAGAAGCAGATGAGTGACATAAAAATGCATATTCATTTGTCATATCTTTAAATACTACCAATCTATAATCTTCTGGGTGAATTCCTGCTTTCATATATTTTTTTATTTAATTCTACTTTAATTAGGAGTGCAAACTTACAAAAAATAAATGAACTCCAATAATTATCTTTTATTTATTTCTTATTTTTTTTTATTCAAGTCTATCAACAATGGAGTTGCGATACAAATCGAAGAATAAGTTCCTATTACAACACCAATCAACATCGCAAATAAGAATCCTTTAATTGCTGGCCCTCCAAAAATAAACATAATTAAGATTACCAAGAATAATATCATCGAAGTATTGAACGTTCTACTTAATGTAGTATTCAAAGATTTGTTGATTACATCTTCTCTGTTTTCACCATCTTTCTTCGCTTTTAAGTTTTCACGAATACGGTCAAAAACAATCACTGTATCATTCATTGAGTAACTCATAACTGTCAAAATTGCTGCAATAAACGCTTGGTTAACATCTAAACTGAAAGGTAAATAACCATGTAATAATGAGAATACAGAAATTACAAAGAATGCATCATGTGCTAAACCGATGATTGCACCTAATGAATATTGCCAGTTCTCAAAACGTAAACGAATGTATGCAAAAATGACAATTAACGAAATTAAAATCGCGATTGCAGAAGAAGTCCACAACTCTTTTGAAATTGATGCAGAAACACTTCGTTGCTCTTTAATTTCAAATTTACCTAATTTGTTTTTACACGCATTCAAACCTTCCACTAACTTACTAGTAACTTCTTTGTTTGCGTTATCATTTGTCAATTTGTAGTTAGTATTAATTTCTACGTAGTACTCACTTGATTTAGTTTTTAAATCAATAGATGCAATTTCACCATTTTCAATAAATACTTTCTCTAAGTTAGTTCTTATTAGCTCGATGTCTGCACGTTGCTCAAATTTAACAGAATATGTTCTTCCACCAGTAAACTCAACACTTTGTTTTAATCCTCTTGAAAATAAAGACCCAATCCCAAGAAGAGTTACAGTAATTGAGAAAATGTAGTAGTATTTTCTTTTCCCAACCCAATTAATGTTGAAATTTTGGAAAGCATTTTTCAAGAAGTTCGTGCTAAAAGAAATTGTTTTACCTTTTTCTAACATATAGGTAATTACTAATCTTGAAATTACAATAGCTGTAAATAAAGATGTAAAAATACCAATGATTAATGTGGTTGCAAAAGATTCCATTTCACCTTTACCAAATACTTTCAAGATAATACCTACTAATAAGTGAGTAACGTTTGCATCGATAATTGAAGGTAATGCTTTTTTAAATCCAATATTTATAGCTTCAGTATTTCCTACCCCAGCTTTAATTTCTTCACGAATACGTTCAAAGATCAAAATGTTCGCATCGACGGCTGTACCAATTGTTAAAACAATACCGGCAATTCCAGCTAATGTTAAAACAGCACCAAAAGAAGCTAAACAACCAAGTATGAATACAACGTTCACCGCTAATGCAATGTTTGCTACCATTCCACCTTTACCATAATACATCCACATATAGATTAAAACTACTAAGAATGCAAATGCAAATGAAATAAGTCCAGCTTGTGAGTTTTCAGAACCGATAGAAGGTCCAACTTTCGTTAATTCTTTTATTGCACATGGTGTTGGTAGAGCTCCACCGTTTAATAATCCTGCTAAATCTTCAGCATCTTGAATTGAGAAACTACCAGAGATTTGTGTATTTCCTTGAGTAATTGCTTCATTAACTCGTGGAGCAGAATATACAACAGAGTCCATTGTGATTGCTACACAACGTCCAACATTGTTTTGTGTCATTTGAGCCCATTTATCACCACCCTCAACGGTCATTCTTAAATCTACAGTAACAGCCCCTGATGCTTGATCCAAGCCTTTGTTTGCATTACTTACATCTTTCCCTCCTACTAAAGCTTTTCCACCATCTGGAATTTTGACAGCATACAATACGTATTTCTCTTCATTTGTACTTCCGTATTTTTCAGGTTTCGCTGACCACATAAAAGCCATATCGATAGGAAAAACAGCTTTGATGTCATTTCTACGTAAAATTTTATCTACTTTTTCTTTATCTTCGACTTTACACATTCCAACAACAGCACCTTCACCTCCTGATAAATAGTTTTCTAAACTATTTTCTTTTGCTCCAAAGGTTAAAGGTTTAGCCGTAGCTTTCTTTACTGAATCTTTCTTAGTAAGTGTTGTAGAATCTTGAATAATAGTATCAGCCTGTTCAATTACCATTTCTTTTTGAGTAGAAAGAACATTTGCTTGAGATAAGAAAGGTTGAATTTGATTTTTTTCGTAAGTTTCATAAAACTGTAGATTAGCTGTTGATTGTAGTTTTTTAGCTACAGTAGCTTCATCCTGCACTCCTGGCAGTTCAATGTAGATACGATTTGTTCTAGAGTCTTTTGTAATGTTGGGTTGAGCAACACCGAATTGATTAATACGTTTTGTCATTATCTGCTCAACACCATCTATAGAGGATGTGATTTTATTTCTTAAATAAGAAATCACTTCTGAATTTGAGGTGTTTTTGTTTAATTCTTCAATTTCAGTTATTGCTAATTCACGAACGATTAGAGCATCAGAACCATTATATCTTTTGAATTCGGATGCGAACAAAGAAATAAATTCTCCACCTTTAGACATATGTAAACGTAATGCAGATTCGTAAGGTTTTTTGAATCGTAGGTCGCGTGGGTTTCGTGCTAAACTTTTCACTAATTCAGGTACTGAAACTTCAAGTGTTACACTCATTCCTCCTACTAAGTCTAAACCAAATGCTAACGATTTGTTTTTAACTTCTTGAAAGTTAGAACCCAATACTGGATAAACTTTATCATCTGCTTTTTCTTTTAAGATTAAGTTGATGTATGCAGCTTTAGCTAGCTCATAACTTTCTGGATCTGCAAAGTTGATAGTAGTACCATTCGGTAATACAGCATCTCCATTGTTCTTTTTCGCTTCATTTTCTAACTCTGAAACTCTAATTACAGCTTCTTTTTCTGCTTTTTCTTCAACTGAACTAGAAACCCAAGTAAATGACAATTGGTAAACACAAACGGCTGACAAAACTATTGTCAAAAACCAAAAAAATCCTTTGTTACGCATATTCGTAAATTCGTTTTAAATAATTATTTGGACGCAAATATAGAATTTACATTTATCAATGTCAATGAATGTTCAAAAAAAGGTTTGATAGAAATTTTAAAGTGTACTTATTCCTGTCCAAATTTTGTAAGAGTATAATACCACTCTTCCCCTTTTTTAACTTGAAGGGTGTCAAAATTTTTGATTCGAAGATTTTTGTAATACTTCGAAATCATTCCAATTTTCCTTGCATAAGTCTCATTTTGAAACTTATAGTCAACCAATGTGTAGTACTTATTTTGCAATACAGTGAGTGTCGAATCAAAATGGTAAGAACTTATATTTATAGGTTTATGGATCATTGAGTATACATAATTATCTGGATTACTTATTGATAATACTGAAGGATTCCAAGGTGTTGATAACTTTACAGGAAAAGTAAGTTTTATAATGTATTGATTTTCTTCGACAAGTTCAGCATTTTTTCCTTCAATTATTGTTGACCAAACATCTTTAATTTTCCAACTATCATTTAAATCGTTCCAAGTAAAACGATAGAATTTTGAAGCTTTTCTACCTTGATTATCTGTAAATGTATCCCCTACTAAGGTTTTAAATTTAAATTTTAGCGTATCGTGAATATCTACTTCATCATCATGAACAATATGTACTACATTATATTCAATATAATTTCCTTTTTTAAGTCCAAAATAATCAATCTCAGATGAAAAACCCTCTTTCAAAGGAATATTTATTGTTTTTTTACAAGAAATTAAAAACATACTTATAAAAAATAGAAAAATGAATCTCATTTTTTTAGAGCTTTATTAGTTTTAGTTGGTATAACTTGAATTTTCGTTTGTTCTGCGAATTTAATTTTCGCTAAATATCTTTCTGTTGCTAAACTATCTAATCGTTCACCTAATTTATAATAAACTTTACCAACTATTTTAGAGCCTAGGCTATCATATGCTAGGCACCAACCATTTTTAACACCTCGAAAGTAATAGTCTTTTAACTCAATTGTTCCATATGGACTATAAGTGATTTCTTCTGAATTTTTTATTCCATTTTCATACATTGATTCTCTCCATGTCTTCCCATTTTCAAAATAATCAATTTGTTTGCCATTTAATTTTCCATTAGAGTAATTTTGTTTTTGGGTTAATTGATCTTTTTTTGTTTGTGAATTTCCCAATGGATAGTATACTAGTCTTTCACCATCAAGTTGACCTAATTTATAGTTTTCAACAATACTTATTCTGCCCGATTTAGCGTACATTGTCCAAATGCTATCTTTCTGTTGATTTATAAATTTCCCCTGTGCTAAAATTTCTTCATTATCATAATACATAATTGAGTAGGTAGAATTTCCTGGTCGA
>CANCJF010000075.1 GCA_947378245.1 Bacteroidota bacterium | reverse complement strand
TGATCCATACAATATTCCATCAATTTAGTAACATCTCGTTGATATGCTAGTATAGAATTTTCAGATAAACCCTTTTCAATTTTAAGAAAAGAAACAAAATTCTTAATATAGCGTTCCCAAGTATTCATAAAGTTTGTAATTTGAGCGTATGAAGATAGCAATTGTTAATGGTCCAAATCTAAATTTGGTTGGAAATCGAGAGAAAAGTATCTATGGAGATGTTTCTTTATCGGAATATTTAAAAAATTTAGCTGATACGAGTTCTCATGAAATCATTTGTTTTCAATCTAATCTTGAAGGAGAATTGATTGACTTTTTACAAAAAACGCAAGTTGATGGATTTATTGTAAACGCCGGAGGATATACACATACAAGTGTAGCCTTACGGGATTGTATTACAGCAATTTCAATTCCAGTTGTCGAAGTTCATATTTCTAATATTGCAGCAAGAGAATCCTTTAGACATACCTCCCTCCTTTCTGCGGTATGCGATGGTTGTATTTTTGGGTTTGGATTAACAGGATATGAACTTGCTGTTAATTATTTTGAAAACAAAAAAATATAATTTAACATACAAAACTCTGTTTTTTAACAACTTAATATGTTTACAAGAAAATAATTTAAAAATAATTCAAAAAATGCTTGCAGAAATAAATATTGGTCTTAACTTTGCACTCGTCTAACAGAAACAGACAAACAAATGATTCCGTAGCTCAGCTGGTAGAGCAATACACTTTTAATGTATGGGTCCTGGGTTCGAATCCCAGCGGGATCACTTAACTAATTGAAAATCAGCAAGTTAGAGATACTTACTGACAAATGTACTGACAAAGGCTCTTGAGAAATCGAGAGCCTTTTTTCGTTTACATTATTTAACTTATAAATATAATAAAAATTTCCCCTCAATTTTTATTAGTTTCGCATTACACAGATTAAAAACAAGCAAGTTTATGAAGTACCAAGAAGTATCATCCTTAATATGGAATGTATGTGACGATGTGTTGCGTGGATTATTTAAACCTCACGAATATGGAGACATCATTTTACCCTTTATTACTTTAAGAAGGTTAGATTGTATTTTAGAACCTCATAAAGACCTTGTAGTTTCTCTTTATAATGAATTGAAAAACGATATTGATGACCCATCACCTATTATCAAAAAGAAAACAGGATTAAACTTTTACAATCATTCTAACTATGACCTTTCTCGTTTGAAAGCAGATGCGAATGGATTGAAAGTAAATTTCCCGAATTATATAAATGGTTATTCTGAAAACGTATTTGAGATTTTAGAAAACTTCCAATTAGATAAACCTGTAGAGAAATTATTAAAGAATAATAAACTTTATCTTCTAATCGATAAACTTACAGAAGTAGATTTCCACCCCGAAGTATTAGATAACCACACAATGGGGCAAGTTTTTGAAGATTTATTGAGAAGATTTTCGGAAATGAGTAATGAAACATCGGGTGAACATTATTCTCCAAGAGATGCAATTAAATTATTGGTTTCTTTGGTGTTTTCGGGAAGTAAAGACAATCTTACAGGTGAAGGCTTGATTCGTTCGATATTTGACCCTTGTGCAGGTACAGGAGGTATTTTAACTATTGGTAAAGAATGGATAGGTGAAAACGTTTCTAATAACGTTAATATTAACTTATTCGGACAGGAATTAAATCCTCAATCGTATGCGATATGTAAATCTGATTTTTTGATTACAGGGGAAAACCCCGAAAATATCAAATTAGGTTCTTCGTTATCAGACGACCATTTTGAAGGCAAAAAGTTTGATTATCAAATAACTAACCCTCCATTCGGAGTGTCTTGGAAGTCGGAAGAAGAGTTTGTATTAAACGAAGCACAAAACCCTAACGGAAGATTTACAGTTGGTACACCAAGAAGTTCTGATGGTTCATTGTTGTTTTTACAGCATATGATTTCCAAAATGAAAGATGATAATTCTCGTATTGGTGTTGTTTTTAATGGGTCTCCTCTCTTCTCGGGAGATGCAGGTTCAGGTGAATCTGAAATTAGAAAATGGATTATTGAAAACGATTGGTTAGAATGTTTGGTTCAATTACCCGACCAACTATTTTTTAATACAGGTATTACTACTTATTTGTGGATTTTAGCAAAGAAAAAATCGAAACAAAGAAAAGGTAAAGTTCAATTAATTGATGCTTCTTCATTTTACAAACCAATGAAAAAATCATTAGGTAGTAAACGTAAAGAGATTTCTGATGAACAACGATTAGAAGTTTTAGGATTATATGAAAACTTTACTGAAAATGAATTTTCTAAAATATACCCAAATGATTTTTTTGGTTACAGAAAATTAACGATTGAACAACCTACTCTAAAAGATGGAAAACCTGTTTTGGACAAACAAGGAAAACCTAAAGCAGACAGTAGTTCAAGAGATAATGAAAGAATACCTCTTGATGTGGATGTAAATGAATATGTAACCAAAGAAGTGTTACCTCACCTACCAACAGCGTGGTTAAATGAAAGTAAAACACAGGTTGGTTATGAAGTAACCTTTACAAAGTACTTCTATAAATACCAACCTCTTCGTTCTTTATTAGATATTACAAATGATTTGGTTGCATTGGAAAACCAAACAGACGGATTAATGGCTCAACTCTTAGAAAATGAATAGATATAATTCGTATAAAGATTCGGGAATATTTTGGATTGAGAATTATCCAAGTCATTGGGGGATAACACCAATAAAAAATAAATATTTTATTGGAAGAGGTCGAGTAATATCAAATGATGATTTAAAAGATGACGGATTATACCCTGTGTTTTCATCTCAAACAAAGAATAATGGATGTTTAGGATATATAAATTCATTTGACTTTGACGACAAATTAATTACTTGGACAACTGATGGTGCAAATGCAGGTACTGTTTTTTTAAGAGAAGGTAAATTTAATTGTACAAATGTTTGTGGTACTCTAAAGCCAAAAAATAATAATGTAAAATTAGAGTTTGATGCTTATTTCTTAAAGTTTGCGACTCAATTTTATAAAAGACCTGATACAAATGGAGCAAAGATTATGAACAACGAAATGGCTGTCATAATTACTTTGAACCCTCCTCTCCAAGAGCAAGAACAAATCGTAGCCTATTTAGATAAGAAAACAGCCATTGTAGACACTTTAATCAGTTCCAAAGAGAAGAAGATTAATATTCTAAAAGAAAAGCGTACAGCGTTAATTAATCACGTTATTACGAAAGGTCTCGACCCAAAGGTGAAACTAAAAGATTCGGGTATTGAATGGATTGGTGAAATACCTGAACATTGGGAGGTGAAAAAATTAAAGCACATCTGTGAAATTATATATGGTATTTCACCTCAAGAAACTACATATAATGTTGAAGGTATAGGAATAGAATTAGTAAATGGGCCTGTTGAATATTCAAAAACTGATTTTGGTTATACACGTAGTTTGAAATGGACTACCGACCCAAAAAAGTTTTGCAAAAAAGGTAGTTTACTTTTTTGTTTAAGAGGTTCAACAACAGGAAGAATGAATCTAACTCATATGGATTTATCAATAGGAAGGGGAGTTTGTTCGATAAATTCAAAAGGAGTTCAATGGTTTATGATATATTCAATGTTTATTTTACGAATTTATATTCAAAATCAAATATCAGGCTCTACGTTCCCATCAGTTGTAAAAGACGATGTTGATAATTTTACCATTTGTAACCCTTCAATACTTGAACAACAGCAAATCGTTGAATATTTAGACATCAACACCAAAGAGATAGATGAATTAATTTCATTAGAACAAAAGAAAATTGAGACTTTAAAAGAATATCGTCAAGCATTGATTTCAGAGGTAGTAACAGGAAAGATAAAGGTGATTAAGGATTAGATGTCAAATATCAATCTACATATAACAACACATACTATTGATATTGGTTCAAAAATCAATCATCATTTGATTGGTTTAGATGAAAACAATAATAATGACAGTAAGAAAATACTTGAACTTTGTCAATTTGGTAAATTATTATCATCCTATTTTAATGATTATAATATAATAGATGGTAATCGAGAAGAACCTGATTTTATCATCGAAAATAATTCAGAAAAAGTAGGTGTAGAATTGATGAGGATTGTTGATGGAAATGCAAAATCAGAAGAAGGATATTTTGAATCAATTTGCAATTCAGCAGAACGGTTATTTTATAGTGAAACTGACTTTCCAAATTTTTTAGCGAACGTTTACATACAACCGAATTTACCCAAAAGTCAGCACTTGAAAAAGCACTATACAAAAATATTGGTTAATTCGTTGAGAGAATTAGTACTTACAGGCAATTTTAAAGAAAATGAATTTTTGAGTTCTGCAAAGTTTATGAACCACAAAAAAAAGAATATTTGCCCTAATTTCGGTGCATATATTCAGAAATCGATTTCTGAAAACCAAATTATTTCAAGTATAAAAACGAAAGAAAAAAAACTACCAACCTATATAAAAAACACAGTACCAAATCAATGGTTGATTTTAATTATTGGTAATATTGGTAATAGTTCTTTTGAAGTAAATGAAACTTTTAAAATGAATCCTATTTGCACAGATTTTAAAAGAGTCTTTCTTTATGAAGATTTTAACGACAAATTGTTTGAACTTAAAATAGGTTGTAAATGAATACTATGACAGAAATAGAATTAAAGCAATATATACAATCTCATTTTCCACAAGAAAATGAAGCGTGTGAATGGAAAGATTATACTACCCTAAAACATTCTTTTGGAGGACACGAAGGTGAAGATATTATTTCTTATATCTCTGCTATTTCCAATATGGAAGGTGGTCATTTAGTTGTTGGTATTCAAGATAAAACACAAGACATTATCGGCATTAAGGAGTTTAACAATTTTACAGCACAAACAATTAAGTTAAAAATCATTGATAAGTGTGTAAATATCAATTCCGAAAAATTAAAGATTGAAGAATTTAATACAAGTGATACAGGTAAAATAGTTTGGGTATTCCACATTCCAAAACATTTACCAAGACTGATTGTATATGCTCACGGAAAGGCTTGGCAACGCATTGAAGATAGTTTGGTTGAATTAAAAAAAGAAAGACAGGATATTATTGTAAGAGAACCTATTAGTATTAATGATGATTGGTCTGCTCAAATTTTACATACAGCAACTTTCGATGATTTAGACCCAAAAGCGATTGCAAAAGCAAGAGAAGAATACAAAGAAAAAAATCCAAGAAAAATTGCCGAATGTGATTCGTGGACTGATGCTGTGTTTTTAAATAAAGTTGGAGCAACTATTTTAGGACAAATAACAAACACTACACTACTCTTATTAGGTAAAGAAGAATCTGTTCATTATCTATCTCCTAACATTGCTAAAATTTCTTGGATATTAAAAGACGAAAATAATATTGAGAGAGATTACGAACACTTTAGTATTCCTTTTATTTTAAATACATCGGAAGTTTTTAATAGAGTTCGCAATTTGACCTACAGGTATATGCAAGACACTTCATTGTTTCCAACAGAAGTGAAAATGTATGATTCCTTTGTTATTCGAGAGGCACTACACAACTGTATTGCTCATCAAGATTATAGTTTACACGGCAGGATTAGTGTAGTTGAAAAACCTGATGAGTTAATCTTTACGAATGTAGGTAGTTTTATACCGAAGGATATACAAACAGTAATTGAACAAGATGCACCACAAGAGTATTATCGTAATGGATTTTTAGCCGAAGCAATGGTTAAACTCAATATGATTGATACAATAGGAAGTGGAATCAAACGTATGTTTACAGAGCAACGAAAACGATTCTTTCCATTACCCGATTTTGACTTATCTGTTGCTAATAAGGTGACTGTAAAAATTTCAGGTCGAATTTGGGATGAGAATTACACTAAACTATTAATGAGTAAAACGGATTTAGACTTAAAAACCGTTGTGTTATTAGATAGGATTCAAAAATCGTTATCACTTACTGATGATGAAATAAAACACCTTAAAAAGTTAAAATTAATCGAAGGAAGAAAACCGAATTTATTTATTTCTGAATCCATTGCAAAAATAACTGATGAAAAATCATCTTATATAAAAAACAAAGCATTTGACGATGACTATTACAAAAATCTTATACTTTCATACCTTCAAAAATATACAAGAGGAATAAAAGAAGATTTTGTAACACTTTTGTTTGAAAAACTATCCGATAGTCTCAATGAAATTCAAAAAAGAGATAAAGTCAAAAATTTAATGCAATCAATGAAAAGAGATGGTAAAATAAAATTAGATTCGGATAAAAAAACTTGGATTTTAGACGCTTAATTTAGATGGAGTTTAGACGATGTTTAGACGCTTAATTTAGACGGAGTTTAGACGATGTTTAGACGATGTTTAGACGGAAAGCAATTAAACATAATAGATAACAATTTGATTTACAATGTAATTTAAGTTTGTTTCAACACGAATATTTAGACGAAGTTTCGTCAAAGTTAGACGCAAAATAGATAAACATTAGTTATTCTTTAGAGAGAATGACAAATAGAATAAATAAAATGAGCAAAAAATTAACAGAGTACAGATTTGAAGAATGGGTTGAACAATCCCTTCACACACACGGATATACTTCTCGTTTATATTCGGAGTATGATAAAGACTTGTGTTTAATTATTGAAGATGTCGTTGGTTTTATTAAAGACACCCAAGAAGAAGAATACTTAAAGTTATATGCTCAATTTGATGAATCGACAGATTCTAACCTTTGTAAGACGATTAATAATGCAATAGCATCACGAGGAATTGTTGAGGTACTGCGAAAAGGTATTTCTACAAGAGGATGCACTTTTGATTTAGTTTATTTTGAACCCCGAAGTGGATTAAATAAAGACCATCAGAATTTATATACTAAAAATAGATTTGTAACTGTTCGTCAGTTACATTATTCTAAAAAGAATAACAACTCTATCGATATGGTGTTGTTCCTAAATGGTATTCCGATTGTTACAATGGAATTGAAAAACCAATTAACAGGGCAAAATCTAAAAAATTCAGAATATCAATACAAAAACGATAGAGACCCAAAAGAACCTTTACTCAACTTTCAACGTTGTTTCGTACACTTTTGTATTGATAATGATGTTGCTTCAATGTCATCTCAATTAAACGGTGCAAAAACAAAGTTCTTTCCATATAACAAAGGGATTTCCAATCCAATCGTAGAGGGAGATTACAGAACAGAATATGTTTGGAATGAAATATTAACTCCCGATTCGTTACTTGATATTATTCAAAATTTCTTAGTTGTTGTGGAAGAAACAGATAGAGAATGGAATGAAAAACAACAAAGAGTTACGGAAAACAAATTTAAGGTGCTTATTTTTCCACGTTACCACCAATTAGAAGTTATACGAAACCTACAAAGAGAAATTAAAAAAGAAGGTGTTGGACATAATTACCTTATCCAACATACCACAGGTTCGGGCAAATCATACAGCATTGGATGGTTATCGCATACACTTTCTTCACTTTACAAAACAAAAGAAGATACTACACGATTATTTGATACCATTTTGGTAATCACAGACCGAAGGGTACTTGACAAACAATTACAAAAAACGCTTAAAGACTTACAGCAAACAGATGGTGTTGTAAATCCTGTAAACCTTACTTCAAAACAACTAAAAGAGTTTTTAGAAAAAGGGAAAGATATTATCGTAACAACTATTCAAAAATTCCCTGTAATATCTGAAACAATCTCACAACTTAAAGGACATCGTTTTGCCGTAGTAATAGATGAGGTTCACTCTTCTTCAAGTGGAGAGGGTTCTAAACATTTAAAAAAATCATTGGGACAAGATGAAGATGGTCAAGAAGAACAAGATGAAAGGGATTACCAAGATATAATTCGAGAAGAAATTGAAGCAAGAGGAAAACAACCTCATATTTCATTCTTTGGATTTACAGGTACACCGAAAAATAAAACACTTGAATTATTCGGAAGAAAAACTTCGGAAGGAACATTTAAACCGTTTCATTCATACACAATGAAACAATCAATATATGAAGGCTTTACTTTAGATGTCTTAAAAAATTACACTACCTATAAACGTTACTTTAAAGTAAAGCAAACAGGTGAAGAAGATATAGAATTACCCGAAGGAAAAGTAAAACGTGAATTGGTGAATTATGCTGATTCACACCCCGAATTAATTAAGCAAAAAGTTTCTATCATTTTAGACCATTTCGTATCAAAAACCTCCAAGAAAATTGAAGGTAAAGCACGAGCAATGGTAGTAGTTCGTTCAAGAAAACATTGTGTTCTTTTTCACGAAGAAATGAAAAAACAAATGCTAAATATGAATTTACCTTATTCTTGTTTAGTTGCTTTTAGTGGAACTATCTTCCATAATGGTATTGAGAATACAGAACCAAGTTTGAATTTAGCAAATGGTATGGAAGGTACAGATATTCCATCTGCATTTAAAGACCCACGTTTTAGAATATTAATAATTTCGAGTAAATACCAAACAGGTTTTGACGAACCATTAGTGCATACGATGTATGTAGATAAGAAATTAGGTGGAGTTCAATGTGTACAAACATTAAGTAGATTGAATAGAACTAAATCGGGTAAAACAGACACGTTTGTTCTTGATTTTGTAAACGAAACCGAAGATATTGTTAATTCATTCCAACCGTTTTTTACAACGACAGAACTTACAGGTGAAACCGAACCCGACAAACTGTATGATATAGAATATAAAATCAACTCTTTTCAATTATTTACCGAATATCAAATAGACGATTTTTGCAAAGAGTTTTACAAGAAAACAGACACAGACCAAGCATTACATTCAATCATTGATGTAGTCGTTGAGAAATACAAACTATTGGAAGAGGAAAAACAAGATGAGTTTAAATCAACAATACAGTCTTTTATTCGTTTGTATGCTTACATCTCTCAAATCAGTTCATTTACAGAAATCCGTTGGGAGAAATTATATGTCTTTATCCGTTTCTTAAATAAAAAACTTCCGAAAAAAGAAGGTGAGCGAATTAACATCTCTGATTCAATCGATTTAGATTCATTGCGTATTCAATATATTGGAGAAAGTCAATTATCATTAGAAGATAGAATTGGAGAGTTAGAACCTATGGATGCAGAAGGTTCAAAGACCCAAACAGAGGAAGAAAAGGAGTTGTTATCTGAAATCATTAAAGTTGTCAATGAAGTTCACGGAGTAGCCTTACAAGACGAAGATAAATTGGATTTAAAAAACGTCAATAAAAGACTAATCGACAACAAAGATTTGGATTCAATAATGGGTGGAAATAATTCGTATGATGATAAGAAAGAGTACTTTAGTAATCTTTTCAAAGGCGAAGTGTCCGAATATTATGGAGATAGACTTGACTTCTATAAAAAGGTAATGAACCCAAAAATACTTCCGATGTTAATGGATGTTATGTTTACAGATTATATGAAACAGAAAGGTTTGTAGGATGGGAATTTCAGATTTATTATTAAATATTTTATCGATAGGTTTAAAACCATTATATGATTGGAATAATAGATATTATACATTGATAAATAATTTTAGAAAGAATCTTTCTCGTCCACAACAAGAAGCGAAAAAATTAAAAGAAGAAGATGTTAGTAACAACTCGGTTTTTAAAGACACTATAAAATTTATGACAGTTCTCAATTTATCAACACATAAAACGACTATTTCAGAAAAAGAACTTGATGTTTTTTACAATGAATTGAGAGATTTTAACTATCGATTTGTATTTTTTAAAAAACATTACAAATCTTTCACCAAAAATCTAATGAGATTTAATCCAAAAAGTGAAAACGGAAATTTTGATTTAGTAATACTTCAAGAAGTTTTAAAGGACAATTCAATCCACCCACTCAAACCATTTGATGTATTGATATATCACATTCGATACAAATTTAAATTGACATCCAAATTTTATATTTGGTATAAGAAGAAAAAAATGAAAATGGATTTTTAAGTCTTAAATTATTTAATCAATCCTCCTGTCTTTAATTCAACAAACAGGTGATGTAAAAACTTCTTTATGAATAAATCAGACATTGAAATAAAAATCGAAAATCTAAAAATTGAAAAAGATTTATCGATAAAGCAACAAGACTATCTACGAGCAACAGAGTTAAGTGAACAAATAAGGGAATTGACTTTAGAATTAAAAAGTTTGTAAATCTCTATCATCCATTTACTTGATTTTTAATTTTAACAATTTTACTGATAGTATTTGGATGAAGTCCTGTTAGTTTACTCACTTCAACACCTTTCATTCCATTATTTAAATATTCAATAGCCTTCTTAACTTTTGGCTTATTGAGAAAATCCAAATTTGAAACCAAACTTCCTTTTGCACGACCTTTATAAGTACCCTTTGCTTTCGCTATTAAAATGCCCTCTAATTGTCTCTCTTTGCTAATGTTCCTTTCTGTCTCTCCTACCACACCCAAGATGGAAATTATCAGTTTTGCTATGCTGTTTTCTGAACCATCTTCATTCAAAGTTTTTAAACCTTGTTGTATAAAATGAATACATATAGATTTACTATTGAAATATTGTATTGTATTTAAAATATCTAAAAGATTTCTGCCAAGTCTATCAATTTGATGTACAGTTAAAATTTTAACTTCATTTTTTGAAATTAATTTTTCAATTCTCTTACCACCTTCTCTTTCAAAAAAAGGAATAGCCCCCGAACATTTATCTTCTATCACTAAATCATATTCTTTAGATTTATTTAATTGCCTATCCGTGTTTTGGTCTAAGGTTGAAATTCTTACATATAAAATATTTAAACTCATTTTATCATATTTTTAGGTTGGTAATGCAAACACCCTAATTTTGTTAGATAATTTGCTATATTAATTAAAAAACTGAATCAATTTGGTCGTTTCACAAATCACAAATTGAGGTACACCCTATTATTGTTTTATTTTTTAAACTCCTTTAATTGCATCTCCACAATCTTTCAATGCTCGAATCGTATTGCCGACACTTCTCAAAAGGTATGGAAGGAGGAGGAATATCAAAATACCTGTACCTATATATACAATACGTTTTGATGTTACCTTTTCCAACGCATTTTTAATGAAATCGTTTTTATCCATCAATTTTGGTTGAGGTAGTGTATTTTTAGTTTCCATTCTTTAATTTTAATTGATTAGTCAATTTCTTATTCTCATATAATGTATAAGTGGAAAAAGCAGTAACTACTAATGTTATCGCAATCATAGTTATTATGATTTCCTTATTTTTTGATTTTAACATATTATTTTCTTTTAATAAAGTTGAAACTTTTATATTTGGGTAAAGGGTAACACCACAAAGGTCTTTCATATTCATAATTCACCTGTCTTAAAAAGTTTCACTTTGTCATTTTCTAATGGAATTATGATATAATTAAAACAGGCTGTTCGATTTTTCCCATCATAACTATCATCAAAATGGGTATGTTTTGTAAAATCGTAATTTCTACCTAAAAGAAATTCTTTGTGACAAGTAATTGAATTATCATTACTTTTCTTATTCCTTGATAAAAATAGTGCATCCAAAATTTTAAGGTTTTTTACCAAAGGTTTATTTATAACATCCATTTTTCTTCTAAACTCATTATTAATCAGATTATGAAAGGCTGTTCTGTTCTTACTGCGTGCGAAACGCTGATTACAGCGTAAAGGAATAAATTCTTCAGATGAATATGGGTCTATTTTAAGCATAATATTAAATTTTCTAATGAAATTATTTATAATAACCCATTTTAAAATAAATAATGTCAACTTACTTGAGTTTACATAGTATAATGCAATATTTTGGAGATATTTTGAAGCGTTTTAAAACGCTTGATTTTTTTTGCTTGTTAATATATCAGCGTTTTTAAGTATTAAATTTTCGACAATTTTATATTCTTGATAATCAAAATGTTCTTTAATTCTTTGATTAGAAATTTTATATTTTTCTTTTACACTTTTACATAGAAATTTGGGTAAATAAATTTGTAGATATAGAATGGTAGATTTCTTATTGGTAATGGAGAAATAGCCAAATAAATGGTTGCTGATAATTTTATCTTTATAAATATTTTTAACGATTAATTCTATATTATTTATTGGGGATTTAAATGTGAGTTTCACCGTTTTAGATTGTTTAATTATTTTACGATTATTTTTAAAAATATCAGTCACTTTTATTAAAGTTTTGATTTTTGATTTTGGGCTTTTATTAACCTTTGATTCTTGTTTGATTTTTAGTGATAAAAGACTTTCAAACTTTCTGCTTTTAGTGTAACTTCTTCCTTTTTTATTTTTAGAGAATAATTCTTTTTTAGATAGGTAATTTTTCATACCATTTTTTGTCTTTAATAGTTCAGCTGAATATCTCTTTTTTCCTTTATCATTTAAAAATTTAACTACCTGTTCTTCTGACATTATAGTGGTAGCAAAAAGAATGTGATAATGAGGTCTCTGAAGTATATCCCCTATATCAAGGACAGAAACATAACCAAGTACCTTTATATTATGCTTTTTTAATAAACGTTTCTTATTATCAATAAATTCTGAAACAGATTTATAATCTTCAGCATTTACGACACAAGAAGTAATAGTCAATAATCCTGTAGAATAAAAATTCCAATATGCTTTATCAAAATCTTCAAGCACTCTATTTTTTTTAATTTTTTTAAATTGTAAATCATTACCCCAAAAACTTTTACCTGTTTTTATATTTGTAAATCGTATTTCATATAATGGATAATTGTGTTTAAAAAAACCGTAATTATCATTATGTATTGACTGCTCTTGTGATTTCCTGTAACCACTTGGTCTCCAATCGCTCATCTTATTGTTTTTTTAGATTACTTTCAATTAGATTAACTACATCTACTACCTTGTAAAATTTTCTATGTAAGAAAACCTCTGATTTCAATAAACCTTCTTTCTCTAACCTTCTTACTCTATCTCTTGAGTAATTAAGAAAACGACATAAAGTATCTTGATTGATGTAACCACCAACCTCATTAGTTTTTAGATTTAATTTATCAATAGTTCTTTCGAGGGTTTGTGCAACCGATATTAATCGATTTACTTCTGTAAATTCGTTCTGCATAGGGGAAATTAATGTTACAAAAGGTTTAAACAACCCTTTGTAACATATTAATAACTAAACTTTAAGATGTGTTTTGATGAATGAATTTTCAAATTCATCCAAGTCAACGTATGACCTGCTTCCGAATTTGTAAATTGAGTAACGTCCTAATTTTAAATACTTATAAAAAGTAGGTTTAGAACATAATTTTCTCTCGAAAATTTCTTTGATAGGTGTAAACCTAAAATTCGCTTGTTTTTCCATAATATTCTTATTTTAAACCCAAATATATAACGGGGTATAAAATAAAAAACCCTCAAAACCATTGACAGATGAAATCAAAGGTTTTGAGGGTTTTATGGTATTAATTACTTTGTATTTTCTTTTATGAAATCAAACGGTTTACAATATTTTTCTTCATTAAAAATTGAAAGATTGGTTAATTTTCCTTTGTCAATACTTTCAAAATTAAAAGTATTTATTGCGATTTTTCTAAATACAGAAGCACTGTAATCTTTTATCCATTTTTTTTCTATACAGGTATGAAGAAATCCTGCTAAATAAGAAATATGCCCTTTAATTGGATAATTACTCCAATATAATTTACCATTTACTTGTTTGACGAATGAATGGTCAATCGAATCAGAAAAATCTTGTAATTTTTCTATAACCTCATTATAGTATTCTTTATTTCCGTCTTTATCTAACTCCCAAATATCGATTAGTAATTCAGGTTTTGGGTTTAAGATATTAGTGGTTTTAGATTTCGTTGAGATGGGTGATAACTCAACAAAGTCACCAACTTTCTCTAATGTATAATATAGACTTAATTCTGTTCCATTATTTTTGCAAATTTCAGCGTTTAAATTGGCTATTTCAGTGTATATATTGAAAGCGAATATTTGAATTAATTTTTTAGCATAGTCATCAATTTTTGATTCGTCAAATTTCTGCTTATCTAAATATTCTGTTTTTAATTTGAATTTAGGTTCAACACTATCTCTTGTTAATGGTGTTTTTTGAAAATTATTTTTAAGCAATAAAAATTCCAAATTTTCTTTATTAAATTCAATGTTTACTTCATTATATTTTGGATTTATTCTCTTAAATAAATAATATAAATCTTGGTTTTCCTTATAAAGGAAATCACATTTCTTTTTGACCTCAAAAGGATTATCAATTTTATCAAAAATTATCAATCTTATATTATTCAAGTAGCCAATTACTCTATTATTGAACTGTTCTATGTAAAGTTGAAACTTCAAAAGTGATTTTAACTCTTCACTTAATGCTGAATCGTTATTTATTTCATCTATTAACTCTTTTGCAACATAAAAACTTTCTAAATTAATGTGTCTTAAAAGATTTTGCCCCGAACTAAAAAAATTATTTAACTCATCGTATAGTTGAACTTTAGTTTTCATTGCTCATTTTATTAATTTCATCTTCATACATTGAATCAATATTAAATTCAAACTCCAAATCGTCAA